>RFJH01000288.1 GCA_003694975.1 Anaerolineae bacterium
CTGCGTCTGCGCCTTCTCGACCTGTACGTCCCGCTCCGGGCGCGCCTGGAACTCCCCGAAGGTGAGACCTGGAAGCGCGATCTGCGCCTCGCCGGGCGTGAAGGAGTAGGAGATGACCATTCCCCTCTCCGCCTGGGCGACCCCATCCCCGTCCTGGACATCCTGCGAGAACACTCCGGCGTAATCGTCCTGGGCGACCCCGGCTCCGGAAAGACGACGTTCCTCAAGAGCCTGGCACTGCGCCTGGCGCGCGGTGAGGGGAAAGCCATCGGCCTGGGTGACCGGTTGCCCATTCTCCTGCCTCTGGCGGCCTACGCTAACGCTCTGCAACACGAGGATGTCCCCCTGGATGATTTCATCGCCGCTTATTTCAAAGATATCGGTGCCGACCTCCCCGTTGGTCCCATGTTGCATGAAGCCTTGCGCGCCGGACGGGCGTTGATCATGCTCGATGGTCTGGACGAGGTGCACAGCCTCAACTTGCGCAATACGGTCGTCGAGCGCGTGGTAGATTTCTACGCCTTTCACCGCCGCCAGGGGAACAAATTTCTCCTCACCAGCCGCGTGGTGGGATACCGCGCCGTGCGTCCCACCGCCGAGGGGCTGGTCGAGTGCACGCTTGTGGATTTCGATGACGACGAAATCAACGAGTTCGTGATGCGCTGGACGACCGCCCTGGAACGCCAGGCGCAAGGAGATACCCTCGTCGCCCGCAAGGACGCGGAGCAGGACCGTCGCGAGTTGCTGGATGCCATCTACCGCAACCCCGGCGTCCGTCGCCTCGCCGCGACACCGCTTTTGCTGACCATCCTCGCTCTGATGAAGCGCCAGGGCGTGACTCTGCCCGAACGCCGCGTGCAACTGTATGACCAGTACGTCACCACCCTGCTCTCGACCTGGAACCGCGCCCGCAGCCTGAGCGGACGCGCTCCCGGCCGCGACCTGGACGAGGTGCAGACCGTGCGTATCCTGGCTCCGCTGGCATTCTGGATGCACGAGGTCAGCCCGGGGGTCGGACTTGTGAAACGTGGTGCCCTTCTGCGCAAACTGGAAGCCATTTTTCAGGAACGCGGTGACCCGCACCCACAGGCCTCGGCGCGTCAATTTCTGGAGGACGTGCGCGAGCACGCTGCTCTTCTTCTGGAGCGCGGCCCTGATGAGTTTGGCTTCATCCACCTGACGTTTGAAGAGTACCTGGCCGCCGTCGCGATTGCCTTGCAAGCCCAGGGAGACGCGCACACCATCGCAAAGATCATCGCCGCCCGTGTTGGTGAACAGGCCTGGCATGAGGTCTTTCTGTTGACCATCGGCTACCTGGGAATCCGCCAACAACTTCCTCGCGTGGCGGGTGAAGTGCTCGAACGCCTGGTGGATTTGCAGCCCGGCCCTCCGGGGGAGGCCATCGTCCTGGCGGGGGAGGCGGTGGTGGATACCTGGCCGGGAGGGGTGCCGCCGGAGAGCAAGGCGCACGTCGTCCAGGCTTTGACCGGTACGATGCAAGCGGAGAGTGTCCCGGTTCGCCTGCGCCGACGCGCCGGCCTGTTGCTGGGAAGGTTGGGCTGGCGACCAGACGACCTGGATGCTTTTGTGGAGGTCCCTGCCGGGCCGTTCTTGCGTGGCTTGAAAAAAGAGCAGTGCGAGATCCCTTATCGTTTCTGGATTGCCAAATACCCCGTCACCAATATTCAATACGCCCGCTTCGTTCAGGCCGATGGCTACCATCGGCGCGAGTATTGGAGCGACGACGGATGGGCTTGGCGCACAGGTGAGTATGACAGGCGCACTCTCAGCGCCCTGGAACGCGATTGGCTGGACCATCGCCCCCTGGAGCGGCGCAATCGCCCGTATTACTGGAATAACGCCGAGTTGAGCAATCCGATCTTCCCTGTGGTGGGTATCTCCTGGTATGAAGCGGAGGCCTACTGCCGCTGGTTGACCAGCCGTATCGTGGAGATCCCCGAAGGCTACGTCGTCCGCCTCCCGACCGGCGACGAGTGGGAGCGCGCGGCTCGTGGTGTGGAAGGCTTCGAGTACCCCTGGGGCGAAGGCTTCCGGAAGGAAGCCGCCAACACCTGGGAGAGCGATCCGGATTCGTCCTCCGGAGTCGGCGGAACGACCGCCGTCTGCACGTTCCCCCAGGGCGTCAGTCCGGTGGGCGCCTGGGACATGAGCGGGAACGTTTGGGAATGGAGTGCCACGTGGTATGACGAGGACCGCCGCTATCGCGTCGTGCGGGGCGGCTCCTGGATCGGTTACCAGTGGTTTGCGCGCGCTTCTTTCGTCAACTGGTCGCTCCCGCTGATGTTCAATGACGACCTGGGATTCCGCGTCGTGATTGCGCCCGACCTGACCAAGAGATGATATGGAGGTAATATGAGCAGGAAAAGCAAATCATCCTCGCGCCGAGACCAACGCCTCACTGCCGGCGATCGCAGCGTGGTTGTTGGCGGGAACGTCAGTGATAGCACGATTATCACCGGTGATGGAAACGTCGTTGACTCGCCGATGGCGTTTCGGGCCGTCTATCGCGCCATTGATTCCCACCCTTCCTTGCCCGAAGAAGACCGTCAGGACCTGAAGGCTGAGGTGCGTGAACTGGAGCGCGAGGTGGCAAAGGGTGATCAGGCCGATGAAACGTTTCTCGCCCGTCGCCTGCGCAACATTAAACGCATCGCGCCCGACATCCTGGACGTGGTCATCGCCACGATGGCCAATCCGGCTGCCGGATTTGGAATGGTGGCCAAAAAAGTGGCCGACAGGATGGCTGCCGAGGCGAACGCCGCGGAAGGTGACTGATGTGATCCGCATCTTCCCCTGGAAGGGTCTGGGCGGCTTTTTGCTGTTCTTGCTGACTGCCTGTACGCTTCCGATGATGGGACACCCTCCGACTGTGCTCCCATCTCCTACGC
>RFJH01000289.1 GCA_003694975.1 Anaerolineae bacterium
CCCCGGCCCTTTTGGCTGCCTCCAGCGCCTCGATAGCGCCCGGGATGAGCGGCAGGCGGTGTGGCTGATGCAATCTATCCTTCATGGCGATGCCCAGCAGGTGCAGGTCGCCGGTGCGCAGGGCTTCTGTGACCAGCACGGCGCGGCTGATGTTGAACACAGCCTCTCCTCGCGTGACTTCCCGCGGCAGGATGGCACGCGCCCGCTCGGTGGGGAATTCGAAATCGGGCAGGACGACCGTGGCGTGAATCGGGCCATGATTGGCGCGCGCCGGTAACTTCATGGAAAAGACGCGCTCCTCGTGCACGATGGAAGCCACCAATCCGCCGAGCATGGCCGGAGCGACGTTATCGGGATGGCCTTCCGTCTCGATGGCCAGTTTGAGCACCTCTTCATCGCTCAACGGCCCGCCCAGCAGAGCGTTCGCGCCGAGCATACCGGTCAGCAAGGCGGCGGAACTGGAGCCCAGGCCGGAACCCAGCGGGATGCGATTCAGGCACTCGATGTGCATCCCCAGGCGCGGTTTCCCCACCACGTCGCAAACCTGCCATGCGGCCTGGGCGATGGCGTTGCGCTCATCGCGCGGCAGGCGCTCCGCGCCCTCTCCCTCCACCGTCAGCGTGATGCGCCCGTCTGCGCGGGGGGTGAAGATGGCCTCGTTCCACAGATTCAGCGCCAGCCCCAGGGCATCGAACCCCGGGCCGAGGTTGGCCGTGGTGGCGGGGACTTTCACCTGAACTTTCATGGTTGTCTCTCCTCCGATTGCAACACGATTTCCTCCAGCGCATCCATCGTGGGCGCGATGACCTTCGGCTGCGGCGTGGCGCGCGAAATGATATCCGGGTCCTTCAGACCGTGACCGGTGCACACGGCGACGACGCGCTTCCCGCGCACGTCCAGCCGGCCCGCAGCGACCTCCTGCGCCAGACCGGCCAGCCCGGCAGCGGAAGCGGGCTCCACCCAGATGCCCTCCTCCTGCGCCAGGAGACGCTGCATTTCCAGAATCTGCGCGTCGCTCACGGCGATGATGCGCCCGCCGGATTCTTCTGCGGCGCGCAATGCCTCTTCGCCGCGCGCCGGCCTGCCGATGCGAATCGCGGTGGCGACCGTCTCCGGTTTTTCCACCGGATGGCCGAGCACGAGCGGCGCGGCGCCCTCCGCCTGCACGCCGAGGAGACGCGGCAGGCCGCTGCCTTTCACCTCGTCGTAGCGCTTGAAGCCTCCCCAGTAGGCGGTGATGTTGCCCGCGTTGCCCACCGGCAGGCAGAGCAGATCGGGCGCGGCGCCCAGGTCATCGCAGATTTCGAAGGCCGCAGTCTTCTGGCCTTCGATGCGATAGGGGTTGATGGAGTTGACCAGCGCGATGGGGTGGCGGCGGGTGATTTCCACCACCAGGCGCAGCGCGTCGTCGAATGAGCCTTTGATCTGCACCACCTGCGCGCCGTAGGCCCGCGCCCCGGCCAGTTTCCCCGCCGCGACTTTCCCCTCCGGGATGAGCACAACGCACCCCAGCCCGGCGCGGGCGGCGTAGGCGGCTGCCGAGGCTGCGGTGTTGCCTGTGCTGGCGCAGATGACGCGCTTCGCGCCGCGTCCCACCGCTTCGCTCACGGCGGCGGTCATGCCCCGGTCTTTGAACGAACCGGTCGGGTTCAGGCCTTCGTATTTGATCAGGAGGTCGAATCCGCCTCCCATACGGCGCGCCAGGCGCGGGGTCGGGATGAGCGGTGTCCCGCCTTCGAGCAGGGTGACGCGTGCGGTGTGAGGGGGCAAATCGAGCAGGTGGCCGTAGCGGTCGAGTAGTCCAGTGGTCATTGTTCTCTCTCCAAAAAGAAAAAATCCCGAAGCCGCCAGCGACTTCGGATGTGCACACAGGCCGATCCGGTCTGGCGGCTAAGCGGGTGGGGGCGTGGTAGTGATGTCGTAGGGGAAGACCTGCACATCAAGGCCGTGCTCGTTGAGCAGGTCGAGGACGGGTTGGAAGGTAGCGTCTTTGATGGCCTGGATATCTTCCGGCGGCGCGTAGACGCTCAGACGAGCCTCCTCATCGGAGATGCGTGCAACACGGATCACCGCCTCAGGGCTGACGGCGGTAATCTTTTCCTGGATCTCGCGGATGGCTTCGTCCAGCGTCATAGAGCCAATTATAGCCGATTCGAGAACAAAGGGGAAACGTTCCGCGCGTTCCCATTCTGCGCCATCAACCCCGACAACCCTTTTGTCACAGGTTCACAGAACCCGCATCGTTCTACCTCTTTTCGTTTTATAATTGCAAAAATTGCCGGCCGCCGGCCCGCATGATGACCATCTGGAACAGTTTTTCGTCAAAGGAGGAATACAGCATGGCAGCTCACGTTTCCACACGCAAGGAGCGCATAGCCTGGTACCTTTATGATTTTGGCAATTCGGCCTATGCCTCAGTCGTTCTACTGGCCGTGTACTCGGCCTACTTCAAGGGGCAAGTGGTCGGCGGAGCGGAAGGCTCGCGCCTGTGGGGGCTGACCATCTCGGTGGCGATGATCATCGTTGCCATCACCGCGCCCATCATGGGGGCCATTGCGGATTACTCCGGGGCGAAAAAGCGTTTTTTGTTCGTGTTCACGGCGTTATCGGTGGTTTCCACCGCGCTGTTGTTCTTCACTCAAAAGGGCACGGTCGCCATGGCGGTGCTCTTCTTTTTGCTGGCGGAGGTTGGCTACCGGGCGGCACAGGTCTTCTACGACGCTCTGCTGCCCGAAATCGCCGCGCCGGAGGAAACCGGGCGCATCGCCGGGAACGGCTGGGCGATCGGCTCTGCCGGCGGCATCGTCATCCTGCTGCTCATTTTGCCTCCCATCCTGATGACCAAGAGCAACCTGCTGGTCGTGCGCGGCTCGTTGGTCGTCACAGCCCTTTTCTTTGCCTTGTCGGCGATGCCCGTCTTTCTATGGCTGCGGGAGCGCGCACAACCACAGCCTCTGCCGCCTGGCGAAAATTACCTGAGCGTGGCTTTTCGCCAACTGCGGCATACTATCCAGGCTGCCCAGGGCTTCAAAGAGTTCCTCAAGTTCATGCTGGCCTACCTGATCTACAACGAAGGGGTCATCATTGCCCTGGATTTCGCCGCCATCCTGGGCGCCGTGCTCTTCGGGATGCAGCAAACCGGCCTGATCATCTTCTTCATCATCGTGCAGGCGACCAACGTGCTGGGGGCGTTGTTGTTCGGTAACTTGCAAGACCGCTTTGGAGGCAAGCGCTCCCTCAGCCTCTCCATTTTGTTCATGGTCGTCTGTGTGGTGGCGTTGTATTTTGCCAGAACACAAATACACTTCTTTATCATCGGCGCGCTGGTGGGGGTGGCGATGGCCGGCATCCAGTCTGTCAGCCGGGCGATGGTAGCGATTTTCAGCCCCAAGGGGAAAAGCGGGGAATTTTACGGCTTCTTTGCCCTTACCGGGCGCACCTCGTCTTTCATCGGCCCGGCGATCTTCGGCTGGCTGGCCGCCTGGCTGACGCAGTGGTACCAGTCGCGCGGCATGGACGTCATCCTGGCCGAGCAATCCGGCCACCGGCTGGCGGTTTTCTCGATAGCCGCTTTCTTGCTGGTCGGATGGGCGCTGATGGCGCTGGTGGACGAGCAAAAAGCGCGTCAGGCCGCCACGATGAACGAACACGCTGGCGGGCAGGAAAAATAGGGCTCGGATGGCGGGTGTCTATCCGGAAAATAAACCCAGGTGACAGTCACTTCCCGGCAGCGTTCTGCGGTCAACCGCTTCCCAGGAGACGACAATTTGCATCTTGCAAGCGCCTGTGCAAGTGACTGTCACCTGCTTCACGGTTTCGTACCTTCCTACCCCAGGGATTGCCATGACCCCGAAAACTGTCATCATCACCGGCGCGGCCAGCGGCATCGGCAAGCATTGGGCGAATGCCCTTCTCGCCCGCGGCGACGCCTATCATCTGGCGCTGGCCGACGTCAACATCGACGGGCTGCGCGCGGCCTTCACAGAAAGCGAGACGCTGCGGCTGCACGCTCTCGATGTGCGCTTTGTTGAGCAATGGCGTGCCGTCGTGGACGATACCCTGCGCCGCTTTGGCCGCATTGATTATCTCTTCAACATTGCGGGCGGCGGACGGCCGGCCTTCTTCCTTGATCAGCCGCTCGAAAATTTCGACTGGGTGCTGGATGTCAACCTGAAGGGCGCGCTGCTGGGGATGCGCCTGGTGGGGGAAGTCATGCGCAAGCAAGGCAGCGGGCATATCATCAACGTGGCTTCGCTGGCCGGTCTTTCCCCCACGCCCGGCAACGCGCTCTACTCGGCGGCCAAAGGCGGCCTGCGCAACGCCTCCCTGGCCGCGGCCATTGAGTGGCGGCGCTTTGGGGTCTCCGTCACCGTCATCTCGCCCGACCTGGTGGACACCCCCATCATGCAGCGTCATCTGGAGAGCGGCGGCGAAGAAGTGGCGCTCACCTACACCGGCGCGCTGCTCACCGTCCACGACCTGGAACGCGCCTTCTGGAGGGCCATGCGCCATAAACCACTCGAAATCAATCTGCCGCGCTGGCGCGGCTGGCTGACCAAACTCAATCACGCCTGCCCGGCGCTGATGCGCGTGCTGTACGAACCGATGAAACGCCGCGGCATGCGCCGCCTGGCGCGCATCCGCCGGGAACGCGGCATTCCTGAA
>RFJH01000290.1 GCA_003694975.1 Anaerolineae bacterium
CCGGCCAGTGGCTGGGGTGTGGTCGTCCTGGCCAACGTCAACGGTATGATCGCCGCCCCACCGAAAGACATCGCCGTTGCCCTGCTCGACCACCTCGCCAATAGCGTCCCTCTGAGCGTTTCGCATCGCCTTACGCAGATCTACGCCATGGTGGACCTCATCATCCTGGCGCTGACCGGCCTGATACTTTTCTCGCTCGCCCGCCTGCCACGTTGGGGCAAGAAACTGGCCACCGACCGCCCACACGGCTTTGGCGGCTGGGTAGGGAAAGTGATTCTGCCAGTCCTGAGCGAGTTTATCCTCCCTTACGTCGCCTGGGTCTTCCTGCCGCAAGGAGCGGGCTTCCCCATGTGGAAAGTCTTCTACCTGTTTCAACCTGACCTGACCGCCTGGCTCTTCCTGATATGTGGCTTATTCGTGGTGCGCGGTCTGATGCGCCTCGGCCTGGCAGCCACCGCCCTGCGAGGATGATCAAACGGTAAGCGGCAAGCCATCCCATTTACCGGCAACGGCGACCGGGAGCACAAAAGCGAGTACAATCTCCGTGTGAACGATCGCTCTGCCATCCCTCCTCGTCCCATCCCCAACGCCTATTGGGTGATCCCAGGGCGATTCCTGGCCGGGGAGTATCCGGGGCACTTCGATGAGGAAGAGACCCGCCGCCGCATGGATGCCTTCCTCGAAGCGAACATCACGGCCTTTATTGACCTGACCAGCCCCGGCGAACGCGTCCCCTACCTGCCCATCCTGGAAGAAGAAGCCGGATACTACGAGAGGGAAATCCGCTACTATCGCTTCCCCATCGGGGACTTCGGGCTCCCCACCCGCGAGCAGATGACCGCCATCCTGGATGCCATAGACGATGCCCTTGCCGAAGGTCACAACCTCTACCTGCATTGCTGGGGAGGCATCGGGCGCACCGGCACCGTCGTCGGGTGCTATCTGGTGCGGCACGGCATGAGCGGCGAGCAGGCCCTAAAACGACTGGGCGAATGGTGGCTCACCGTCCCCAAGAGCGCCTACCATCCCCACTCGCCGGAAACGCGCGCCCAGTACCGCTTCGTCCTGAACTGGCATGAGGACAACCCTGCAACAACATAAACTCCTCGCACCGTGATCCCCTTCGGGATGAGGCCGTCACCATACCAGGACAAATGGGCAAAGGTGCTCTACGCACATGCAAGGTGCTTTGTGCTAAAATAGGAGCACGGGAGTAACCTATGGCTGAAATGGTTGAAGTGGTTGTTGATAGCGTGCGCGTCAGCCTGATGTCGCCGCAGCGGGTGATCGTGCTGCGCCAGGTAGATGCGGAACGTTATCTGCCGATCTGGATTGGACCCTACGAGGCGGAGGCGATTACCGTCGCTTTGCAAGAAATCGAGATGATCCGCCCTTTGACGCACGATTTATTGAAAAACGTCTTCGCCGAATTCAACGCGCGCCTGGTGCGTGTGGAGATCGTCGCCCTGCGTGAGGACATTTTCTACGGCAACATCGTCGCCGAGGTAGATGGCAAGACGTTGAACATCGATTCCCGCCCATCCGATGCCATTGCCCTGGCCGTGCGTGCTCACATCCCCATCCTGGTGGATTCGGCGGTCATGGCCATTGCCGGTATCGTTCCCGAAAAGGATATTCGCCAGGAAGAAGAGGAGACGACCCCGGCGAGCACACCCCCTGCGGAGGAAGGCAGCGAAGATCGTCTCTCTATCTTTGAAGACTTCATCGAAAAACTGGATATAGAAAACCTGGACGAGGACGAGGATCAGGACGATAAGGACACTCCTAAAAAGACATGAGCGATTATCCCCCTCCTGAGGAACTCTCCGCCCCCGCCGCGCCCTCGCCGGACTCCGGGCAAGTCCCCAGCGTCCCGCACAGTCGCGAAGCCGAAGAGGCCGTCGTCGGGGCGGTGTTGATTAACCCCGAAGTCTATTATGACGTTGCCCAGTTCTTACAGGCCGAGGATTTCTACATTCATCGGCATCGCTGGATATGGGAAGCCTTCCAGCATTTGCACGAGCAGCGCATTCCCATTGACGCGCTCACCGTGGCCGAGGAATTGGACCGCATGGGGAAACTGGCCGAGGTCGGCGGGCCGGCGTACCTGACCGCCCTGGTCAACCAGGTGCCCTCCTCGCTGCACGCCGAGGCCTACGGACGCGTGGTGGAAGCGCATGCCATCCGCCGCCGCATGATCCAGGCTGCCAATCGCATCGCATCCCTGGCCTACGATGAAACCAGCGGTATCGAGACGGTCATGGACGAGGCAGAGAAAGCCGTCTTCAACGTCAGTGAGCGGCGGCTACGGCACGATGTCCAGCCAATCCGCCAGGTGATGAGCGAGGTCTACGACCGCATTGATGAACTCGCCCGCCGCGACGAGGAAATCTTCGGTGTCCCCACGGGCTTTATTGACCTCGACCGCCTCCTGGGAGGGATGCAACCTTCCGACCTGCTCATCATCGCCGGTCGCCCTGGGCAGGGCAAAACGGCTTTCCTGCTCTCAGCAGCCCGCAATGCGGCGTTGACCCACAAGAAACACGTTGCCATCTTCTCAATGGAAATGTCGAACGAGCAAGTCGCCCAACGCCTCCTGGCGCAGGAGACAGGCATCGATTCACAGCGCATGCGCACCGGCAAATTGAACGAGGACGAGTGGCCGCTCTTCACCCATGCCATCGAAGTCCTCTCCGATACCCACATCTTCCTGGACGATACCCCCGCCATCACCCCCCTGCAACTGCGCACGAAGTGCCGCCGCCTGCACATGGAATACGGCCTGGACCTGATCCTGGTGGACTACCTGCAATTGATGGGCGGCGATTACCGCACCGAAAACCGCGTCCAGGAAGTCTCGTACATCTCGCGCAACCTGAAAGTCCTGGCGCGCGAACTGAACGTCCCTGTCCTGGCTGCGGCGCAACTCTCCCGCGCCGTCGAGCAACGCGCGGATAAGCGCCCTGTGCTCTCCGACTTACGTGAAAGCGGGAGCCTGGAACAAGATGCGGATATCGTAATGTTCATTTACCGCCCCGATTACTACGAGAAAGACACCGTCCGGAAAAACGTGGCAGAAATCATTGTCGCCAAGCACCGCAACGGCCCCGTCGGGACGGTGGAACTCGTCTTCCGCCCCAGCCTGGCCAAGTTCGAGAACGCCGCCACGCGCACGTTCAACCCGAACGAGTGAGAGACTTCCATGCCCACCTTCCCCGGTTTCACCGCATCGGAGACCTTCACCCCTCTGCCGGACACGTTCTTCCATCGCCTGCTGCGCGAGGTGGATGATCTCGGAGAACTGAAAGTCACGTTGTACGCCCTGTGGTGGGTGGCACATACGGAGGGGCCGCGTCCGCTGCGGAGCGAGGACTTTGCCGAGGGCACAGGTCTGACAGACCCGGCTCAGGCCCTGGAAAAAGCCGTCGCACGCGGTACCCTGCTCCGGGTCCGGCTCGAATCGGAGACGCTCTATTTCGCGAACACCCCGCGCGGGCGTGCTGCTGTTGAGGCGGTCCGCGAAGGCCGGTGGCGTCCTTCGTCCAAAACCCCCACACCTCCACCGGTGCGTCCGAACATTTTTCGTCTCTACGAGGAGAACATCGGGCCCCTGACGCCCCTGATC
Source organism: Anaerolineae bacterium (assembly GCA_003694975.1). Taxonomy (GTDB): domain Bacteria; phylum Chloroflexota; class Anaerolineae; order Anaerolineales; family Villigracilaceae; genus J097. Next base: position 3,626 of record RFJH01000290.1, read on the forward strand.
GCCGACGCCCTGCGCGATGCCGAGACGACTTACCCTCCAGACTGGATCGAGGAGGCCATCGCCATCGCCGCCAAAATGAACAAGCGCAACTGGCGCTACGTGGAAGCCATCCTGCGACGTTGGAAAGAAGAAGGTCATGCCGAAAAGCAAACTCGACAAGACGTTGAACAGGCTCGCCGCCGAGACGTCGAAGAGAAAATCCGACGCTTCCTTGAAGGGTGAGCCACGTCCGACCGCCGATCTGACCGGTGACCCGAACTGCCCTCATTGTGGCGGCCTGGGCTATCTGCGCGCCGATGTCCCCGTCGGCCACCCGGATTTCGGCAAACTGGTCATCTGCGAGTGCCGCCGTCGCCAGATCGCCGAGGGCGTCCGCCGGCGACTCTTCTCCCTCAGTCACCTGGATGAACTGCAACATCTGACGTTCGAGACCTTCCAGCCGCGCGGTCGAATCGGCCTGGGTGAGAAGCAGGCCGATTCCCTGGAAGCCGCCTATAATCAGGCACGGCGCTATGCACAAAGCCTGGACGGCTGGTTGCTGCTCATCGGTCCCTACGGCTGCGGCAAGACGCACCTGGCGGCGGCCATCGCCAATTTTGCCGTCGGCATGGGCGTGCCCACCCTCTTCCTTACCGTCCCCGATCTGCTGGACAGCCTGCGCTTCGCCTACGATGCCGAAGACACCACCTTCGAGGAACGCTTCGAGACCGTGCGCAACGCCCAACTCCTCGTCCTGGACGATTTCGGCACACAGAACGCTACCCCCTGGGCGCAGGAGAAACTCTTCCAGATTGTGAACTACCGCTACATCAACCGCCTGCCGCTGGTGGTGACCACCAACCTGAGCCTGGACGAGATCGAACCGCGCATTCGCTCACGCCTCCTCGACCCAGACCTGGTGACGCGCGTCGTTATCCGGGCACCCGATTACCGCCGTCCTGCTGATGACATCGGCCATCCCGAACTGTCCTCCCTCTCCTTGCTCGGCAATCGCACGTTCGGTAACTTTTCCCTGCGCGAGAATGAGGGACTGCCCGGAAAGGACGTGCGCAGCCTGAAACGCGCCTTCCAGGCAGCCGAGAAATATGCCCGCAAGCCAAAAGGGTGGATTGTCTTTACCGGCGATTACGGTTGCGGTAAAACCCATCTGGCCGCTGCCATCGCCAATTACCGTGCCGGGCTGGGTGACCCACCGCTCTTCGTCATGGTGCCTGATCTCCTCGATCACCTGCGCGCCACGTTCAACCCCAGCAGCCATATCTCCTACGACCGTCTCTTCGACGAAGTCCGCACATCGCCTCTCCTCATCCTGGACGACCTGGGGACGCAATCCATGACCCCCTGGGTGCGAGAGAAACTCTATCAGTTGTTCAACTACCGCTACAACCGCGAACTTCCTACCGTGATCACGGTCGCTGCCGACGCGCTGGACGCCATGGACGCGCGTATTCGCGCCCGCCTCCTCGATCAACGGCTATGCACGATTTACCCCATTACCGTCCCGGCTTACAGCGGTGGCGGGAAACACAAACGTTAACTCTCCCTCCGCGCGCGTAACTCCTGCCACCACAAAACAACCCCCGCCCTATAACGAGAGCGGGGGCTTTGTCTATCATGCGAGGCTCACAGATAATACGTCATACGTTGCAGATGCGTGACCGGATCGATATACTGCACATGCACACCCTCCGGCACGCTGATATTGATGGGGGCATAATTCAAAATCGCCTTCACTCCCGCTTCAACCAGTTCATTGGCCACCTCTTGAGCCGCCGAGGCGGGGACGGCGATCATGGCAATTTTGATGCCCTCACGGCGAATGTATTCGCCCATGTGGGCTACATCTTGAATGACAAAATTGCCCGCTTTTTTGCCGATTTTCTCCGGGTCATTATCGAAAATTGCCACAATGCGAAAGCCGCGATCGGTGAAACCCTGGTAACGGGCTACAGCATGCCCGATATCCCCCGCGCCGACGACCACGACATCCCACACGCGGTCCACCTTCAAAATCTCACGCAGTTTCTCAATCAAAAAGGCCACGTTATATCCCATTCCCTGCTTGCCGAACTCGCCAAATTGAGAGATATCCTTGCGGATCTGGGCCGCAGAGATATCTACCTGCTCGCCGAGTTCTTTTGAGGAGGTCACCTGCACTCCTCGCTCTGCCATACGTTGCAAGGCGCGAAGATAAATCGGCAATCGTCCAATGATGATATCGGGGATTTTCTCTGCGTTCATACCGCCTCACTCATGGTATTTATGCGCTCTGTTGCAGCATTACTGCCGGGCCACCGCGAGCAGGAACCCGGTCTCGCATTTGTCAGCACTCGCCTGCGATACGCTCGATGGGTGGGGCATCCCATCTCTGCCACAGAGCATGGAGCGAATTAAATCTACCATAAAATGTGACTTTTGTACAATTGTGTACAATGCCCCAATCCTGGCGATCGGGCGTCCCATGTTCCCTGGGCGGATCACGTCGTCGGGAAACAGAGAAGCCCACCATATCACGGCACAGCACGCACGGTCAGGGTATAGGCCACATAACTCAGGCCCTCTCCGCTCCCCACGGCGCGCAGCCGGAAGAGAAAAGGTTCCTCACGATAGAGGGTCAGAGGGACCTCCTCATCACCGCAGGCGAGGCTCCCCCAGTCATCCAACTTCTGCCCATCCTGCCAGAGTTCAACACGCACCTCGCCATTTCCCTGGCAAGTCAGACTGAGAAGGACTCTCGCCACGTCGGATGGTGTGGAAAACGTGAATTCCACCCAATCCTCGGAGTCGCCCTGAGGAGATGAGAGATCGCTGGAATAACTGAAGGCGCGCGAGGCGGCAGGAGAGAACACCACATGGACGGCGGGAGACTGTGCAGAATCGTCATCCGGCGGCGCGGGGACCAGAGTCGGTGTCGGGGTGGGCGGGAGAGGGGTCGGCGTCCCCGTTCCAACGACAGCGCCCTCCTCCGTGACGATGGGCAGGTCCACCTCCTCCTGAACTTGAACGTACCCGGCCGCGATCCAGCCTTTTCCCTCCGGCCCGGCGGCATAGACAATTTGCAACCAGGTGCCGGAAGCGTTTCTGCCAACCAGCGTAACAACATCATTCGGATTGAGTATTCCCAGTGAATCAAAGTCGGTGCCGGGACCGCTACGGACGTTAATCTTCTCCGTGACCAGTCCACTTGCCCCCTCTCCACTCTCTCCTCCCGCACCGATGACCGGGACATCCGGCTCGCCCTGCGTGCGGACATAAGCCGCCGCGAGCCAACCTTTACCTTCCGGCGCTTTCTCATAGAGAATCTGATACCAGGAACCACTGGCGTCCTTACCAATGATGAACACCGGGGTCGCGTTCCCCAACCTTCCCAGGATATCGCTGGCCGTGTTCGGCTCGCTACGCACGTTGACCGTGGTCGTCGTGATGGCCTCTACGGGCGCCACCGTCGGGGGGACGGTGGGAGGTATCGGGGTAGCAGAGGGCCGCGGCGTGAGAGTGGGCGGCAGGGTAGGCGTGACAAACGGCAGCGCGGTCGAAGTCGACGCGGGGGTCGAGATACGCACATCGCACGCTGTGGTTAGCAAAACCAGCAGAAAGAAACTCAGAGGTAGACGACGCATGGTCAGGTCAATTGTATTCGAACGGACGAATTCCAGCACCGGCTACCGGACGGTTTTGAAAGGGTAGCGCAAAAACGCCGGTTTGCCAAAGTGTGGACTGTTGGGGCCACTTCAAAGTCATCCGGCGAACTCCCAAGCCGCTCAGGCCAAGGTCCATTGTTGCGCCATTTTGCTTTCGATACGCATCTTGACAGGCTGAATAACCACTCGACCGGCGAACGGCTGGCAAACTGTCCGGTGGCTGGATTCTAGCACATAACCTTTTGCCTTCCGAGGACGCAGATCAAAGAGTTCAAGCAGCCCCTCCCTGGCAGGTGAGTTGAACAGGATTTCATGGTAAAGTATTTGCAACAAGGGAGCAAAGCATGTTTGAGGAGGTGAGAATGGACTTCTTTGATGTGGTGGAAGCGCGTCGCTCAATCCGTGCCTTTCAGGAGCGCCCGGTTGAGGAGGAAAAGATCGCCTGTATCATGGACGCGGTCAACCTTGCGCCATCGGCGGGTAACTTACAGGCCTACGAGGTGTATCTTGTCACTCGAAACGATCTGCGTGCGGACCTGGCAAACGCAGCCCTGGATCAGGAGTTCATCGCCCAGGCGCCGTTGGTACTCGTCTTCTGCGCGCACCCGGCGCGCTCGGCGGTCCGCTATGGGCGGCGCGGGGAACGTCTCTATGCTCTGCAGGATGCCACGATCGCCTGCACCTTCGCCACGCTGGCCGCGGCTGCCCTGGGACTGGGCAGTGTCTGGGTAGGCGCGTTCGATGAGGAGGCGGTGCGACGCGTTCTTGACGCGCCACGGGGGGTGATACCGATAGCCATCCTGCCCATCGGCTACCCCGCCGAGAACCCACCCCGGCGACCCAGACGCGGGGCAGACGATTTCGTCCACAGAGTCGGCTGAGCGCGCGAGGTAAGCGGATGGAAACCCACAACCATCCTCTCCCCCTCCCTGAAAACCTACCCAGGGCAAAAAACCTCCTCCATGAAATTCCTGTCATCCATGCAATCTGTAGCAAAAAACCACTTCGTGAAATCCG
>RFJH01000291.1 GCA_003694975.1 Anaerolineae bacterium
CCGTCCCTCCCTCGCCGACACCTGCCATCGCCGCGCCGACCCCGACTCTCACGCCCACCCTCACGCCCTTCTGCGCCGACGCGCGGGTACCGGCCTTGCTGGATGCCCTCGGCGAGGCCCTGATCGCCGAAGATGGCGAGCGCTTCGCTGCCCTGATCAGCCCTGAGCACGGCCTGGACCTGCGTTACTGGCGTTACGGCACGGTGGCGAACTACTCGCCGGAGGAGGCGCGTTGGGTCTTTCAGAGCACGTATCGGGTCCGTTGGGGAGCGGAGCCGGGCAGCGGTAAGGAAACGGTGGGGACGTTCCGGGAAGTGCCGCTGCCGGCGCTGGTGGAAGTCTTCACCGCACACCATGAGCGTTACTGTAATGATCCGGGGATTACGGCGCTCTTTGCCCCTCAACCCTGGCCGGAGGAATATCACGGCCTGAACTACTATACGGTGTACAGGCCGGGTAGCGAGCAGTATGGTGGTCTGGATTGGCGCGCCTGGCTGGTAGGTGTGGAATACGTCCGGGATACGCCCTACCTCTTCGCCTTGATTCATTTCCAATGGGAACCGTGAAACCGGCCTCAGCCCAACAGGGCGCATTTACATCATGTAGAAAAGAACGTTGCTCACGCGCTCCCTTTGGTGTCATCGCGAGGCAGGCCAAGCCCGCCGAAGCGATCCCCTCGCCGGTGCGGGAGATGACGAGCGCCCGTCAGGACTCGCCATGACATAGAAAGGGCTGCTTATGCCTACTGTTGAGCGAAGAGTTTCCTCGTTTCTACAACATCTGAGTGCACCCAGCCCAACACTTTCCCTTGACCACCTATCCGTTCCACGCTACAATCTCCGTCGCCGGAAACCCGTTTTCACTGAGAAAACGGGTTTATAAATGGAAGACGATGTTTGAGACTCTTACCGAGCGCCTGAATCAGATTTTCACCCAGTTGCGGCGGAGAGGGAAACTCTCCGCCGCCGATGTGGACGCCGTTCTGCGTGAAGTCCGCCTGGCGTTGCTTGAAGCGGATGTGCACTATAGCGTGGTCAAGGATTTCCTGGCCAGGTTGAGGGAACGCGCCGTTGGGGCGGAGGTCTCGCGAGCACTCAACCCCGCACAGCAGGTGGTGAAAATCGTCCACGAGGAATTGATTGCCACGCTGGGGGAACCGACCTCCCTGGCTCTTTCTGGACCGAAGCCACGCCTGATCCTCCTGGTTGGCCTGCAAGGCTCCGGTAAGACGACGACCGCCGGCAAACTGGCCCGTCTGCTGCGCTCGCGTGGGGAGCGTGTAGCCCTGGTCGCGGGCGATCCTTACCGTCCGGCGGCGGTGGAACAGTTACAGCAACTTGGGGAACGCATCGGTGTGCCGGTGTTTGCCGAGCGCGATGTCGCTCCTCCGGAGGCCGTTGCACGTGCCTTCGATGCGGCGCGGAAAGGCGGCGTGAGCGCCTTGATTGTGGATACCGCCGGTCGTTCTCAATTGGATGAAGAACTGATGGACGAACTGCGTTCCATCGTCGCGCGCGTCTCACCGGTGGAGTCCCTGCTGGTTGTGGATGCGATGACCGGTCAGGAGGCTCTGCACATCGCCCAGGGTTTTCGTCGGGCTATTCCCATCACCGGTCTGATTCTGGCTAAGATGGACGGTGATGCACGCGGTGGCGCGGCCATCTCCATCCGCGCTGTTACCGGCGTGCCTATCAAGTTTCTCGGTACAGGCGAAAAACTTGATGCCCTGGAGGTCTACGATCCCCGCCGCCTGGCCTCGCGCATTTTGGGAATGGGGGATGTGATCGGCCTGATTGAAAAAGCAGAGGCCGCCTTTGCTGAGGACGAGGAGGCCAGCCGCCGTCAGGCTGAGCGCCTGCTCTCCGGCACGTTCACCCTGGAAGACTGGCTGGAGCAGATGCGCCAGATACGTAAGATGGGACCGATCGCCCATATCCTGGATATGCTTCCAGGGCAACTGGGTCAGGCAGCGCGCACGGTGGATCCCCAAGAGGCTGAAGAGCAGTTTAAAAAGGCCGAGGCGATTATCAGTTCGATGACCGTGCAAGAACGGCGAAATCCGGATATACTTAATGCCAGTCGTCGCCGCCGGATTGCCCGTGGCTCCGGAACTCAGGTACAGGATGTCAATCGCCTGGTGAAACAGTTCCGCGAGGCACGCCGTATGTTCAAGAAGTTGCGCAAATCCGGTGGGCGTGACCTTTCTCGTCTGTTCCGCTGAGCATCTGGCGCGCTGCGAGGCGCGTTTCCTTTCACGCGACCCTCTCCCTCGTCGGCGCGAAGTGCTCATTTTCCGGAATGGACATCCCTCATCGGGGCGTTGTGAGTTCATTGACGTGGCCCCGACTCAACTCGATACTTTGTTTTAAGGAGATAGTTTCCCGATGGTTCGAATTCGTCTGCGTCGTGTTGGCAGAAAAGGTCAACCTTCGTATCGTATTGTCGCCGCGGATAAAGAAGCCCCACGCGATGGCAAATTCCTTGAGATTTTGGGCTTCTATAACCCGCGCACGGAACCGGCTACGATCAAAGTCAAGGAAGACCGTGTTTATGATTGGCTGAGCAAGGGTGCTCAGTTGAGTGAGGCTGCGGAGCAGATCTTCCGTACCGCCGGTGTTCTGGAACGCTACGAACGTTTCAAGCAAGGCGAAGACCTGGAGGTCTTGCTTGCCGAGGCCGCGAAAGCCGAGGCAGAGCGGAACGTCAGCCCCAAAACTCGTCGTGATTGAACGAGAGCGCCGGTGTTTTGAGAAAGGGGTTGGTACATGAAAGCGTTGATTGAGTACATCGCCCGCTCCCTGGTAGAGCACCCGGAACAGGTTGAGGTGCGCACGCGGCGCGCAGGGCGCCGCGTGGTGGTAGAACTGCGTGTGGCGAAGCCCGATATGGGCCGTGTGGTTGGCAGGCATGGTCGTGTCGCCAATGCCATGCGCGCCCTGCTGCGTGTGGCGGCGGAGCGTGAGAACAAACTGGCTTCTCTGGATATTATCGAACCCTGATGGCTCGCACAAGCGCCCTTCCTGAGGGCGATTCGGGCTCGCCGCGCGGCGAGCCTGTGTATTTGGTGGTCGGCTATTTACGGCGTCCCCATGGTGTGCGCGGCGAACTCTTGATGGAAGTACACACCGATTTCCCCGAACGGCTGCAACCCGGTGTGAGCGTCTATGTGGGAGAGGAGCATGTCCCGCTTCGTATTACCGGTCGCCGGAGCCACGCGCGTGGAATGTTGATCGCCTTTGATGGCATTAAAACGCGTGAGCAGGCTGCGGCATTGCGCAATCAATATGTCTACGTCCTGGCCGCCGATCGCCCCCCACTGCCGGAAGGGGAATATTATCACCATCAACTGCTTGGGCTTCGAGTGTTTGATGAAAGCGGGCGCCTTCTCGGCACCTTGACCGAGATTCTGGAGACCGGTGCCAATGATGTCTACATCGTGCGGACGTCACAAGGAAAAGAACTTCTTCTACCGGCGATAGAGGAGGTCATTTTGGATGTGGACCTGACGCGTCGTGAGATGCGCGTCCACTTGCTCCCCGGCCTGGACGATGGATGATAAGCGTTATTGGATTGGCCTGAACCTGGTACGGGGCATCGGCGCGGCGCGGATGCGGGCTTTGCTGAGGCATTTTGGTGAGGCGCGCCTGGCCTGGGAAGCCTCCCCTGCCGCCTTGCGGGAGGCGGGCCTCGGTCCGACTTTGATCGAACGCCTGCTGGATGTCAGGCAACGCGTCGATCTGGATCGCCTTTGGGAACACATCCTTGATTTGGGGATTGATGTTCTCACCTGGGAAGATAAGGCATATCCTTCTCGCCTGCGCGAGATCGAGCAGCCCCCTCCTGTCCTCTATGTGCGCGGCACGCTGACTGAGGAGGATCGCTGGGCAGTTGCCGTGGTCGGCACACGGCGTGTCACCTCGTATGGGCGGCAGGTGGCCGAAGAGGTGGCCTCTTTCCTGGCGCAGAACGGGGTGACGGTTGTCAGCGGCCTGGCGCGCGGGGTGGATGCCGTTGCCCATCAGGCTGCTCTAAAAGCGGGGGGGCGCACACTGGCCGTCCTCGGCTGTGGCGTGGACCGCGTCTATCCGCCGGAGCACCGTTCCCTGGCCGAGCGCATCATCGCGCAGGGCGCTTTACTCAGCGATTATGCTCCGGGGACGCCGCCGGAGGGGAGCAATTTCCCACCGCGCAACCGTATTATCTCCGGCCTTACAATGGGTGTCGTGGTTGTGGAGGCGGGCGAGAGCAGCGGAGCGCTGATCACTGCCGAGTTCGCCGCCGAGCAAGGGCGCGAGGTGTTCGCCGTGCCGGGGAACATTTTTGCTCCCCAGAGCAAGGGCACCAATCGCTTGATTCAGCAGGGTGCTCACCCCTTGCTCCATCCGGGCGAGATCCTTGAGATCCTTGACCTGGGCCGGATCCGTCACCAGCGCGCGGCCCGTAAGGTTTTGCCCGCCGATGCGATCGAAGTGCAACTCCTGGATGCTCTGGGCGCGGAGCCGGTGCATGTAGACGAAATCCGCCGGCAGACCGGTTTGCCGATTGAGAAAGTGACCGCCACACTGGTGATGATGGAACTCAAAGGCCTTGTGCGCCATGTTGGCGGAATGCATTATGTGGCCGTGCGTGAGGTACAATCGGATTATTCGTAGTCGGCTGTAACTATTGGAGATCCTTCGGTTGCCTGGAGAGACGATGCTTGAACACACATATGCGGTTATCATGGCTGGCGGCGGTGGGACCCGCCTGTGGCCGGTCTCACGACGCCAGCGCCCCAAACACATGCTCCCTTTGATTGAGGAGCGCACCCTCTTTCAGGCTACTGTACAGCGGCTGGAAGGATTGTTCCCTCCCGAGCGCATCTTCGTGGTGACTGTGGCCCGACAGGCGGAGGAACTCCGACGGCAGTCACCGCGCATCCCTGCGGAGAACTTTCTCCTGGAACCGGAACCGCGAGGTACGGCGTCGGTAGTCGGCTTGGCGGCGGTGGCACTGCGCTCACGCGACCCACAGGCAGTGATGACCGTCTTGCCTTCCGACCATTACATTCGCAATCAAGACCTCTTCCACCTTCTTGTCCGCATCGCAGTGGATGTGGCGCACAAGGGATATCTGGTTACACTGGGCATCACGCCGACGTATCCCTCTACCGGTTACGGTTACATCCAGCGCGGCGAACCGTTGACGGAGGAGGGGTTGTATCCGGTCTATCGAGTGGTGAAGTTCAAGGAAAAGCCGGATGAGGCCCAGGCGCGTGAGATGCTCCGTCGTGGGGACCACTCCTGGAACTCCGGTATGTTCATCTGGCGGGTTGAGGACATTCTGGAAGAAATCGGCCACCATATGCCGGGGCTGAAGTCCGTCCTGGATGAGATTGCTGCTGCCTGGAATACGCCTTCTCGGGAGAGCGTGCTACAGGCTCTCTGGCCCACCCTGGAGACCGAAACCATAGACTACGGAGTGATGGAGCGCGCCAAGAATGTGGCCGTTCTGCCGGCCAGTGGGTTGGGATGGAGTGACGTTGGTTCCTGGGATTCCCTATTTGATGTTTTGCTGGCGGATGAGAACGGGAACATTGTCTTCAGCGGTCAGCATATGTCCCTGGAGACACATAACTCGCTGGTCTACGGTAACAACGGTGAGCGATTGGTGGTCACCATTGGTGTGGAAGATTTGATTGTGGTGGATAGCGGCGATGTGTTGCTGATTTGTCGCCGTGATCGAGCCCAACGAGTACGCCAGGTAGTGGAGGAATTGAAGCGCGCGGGTAAGACTCGCTATCTATAAACTTTCTAGAAAACTTGAGGCAAACGCTTCAGGAGGTGTTTTTTGGAAGCCTATTGCATGAAGTGCAAAACCAAGCGTGAAATCGCCGAGCCGGAAGCCACATTCAACTCTGCCGGTGTACCGGTCACGCGCGGGAAATGTTCCGTCTGTGGGGCGACCGTGTATCGAGCGGGTAGAACACCCGCGCACGAGGGGTTGACTCCGCCGAAGCGTGTCAAGAAACGAGAGGGGAAACTGGTCATCGTTGAGTCTCCGGCCAAAGCGCGCACGGTAGGGCGTTTTTTGGGCAAGGGGTATACGGTTAAGCCCTCTATTGGCCATGTGCGCGATCTCCTGCGTTCACAACTCTCTGTGGATGTGGAGAACAATTTCAAGCCCAAGTATCGTGTTCCTAACGAGAAGCGCCCTGTTGTCAAAGAGTTGAAAAAGTTGGCGGCGAAGGCAGAGGAAGTGTACCTGGCTACTGACCCCGATCGCGAGGGCGAGGCCATTGCCTGGCACCTGATGGAGGCTGCCGAAATTGACCCGAAGATTGCCCGCCGTGTCGTC
>RFJH01000292.1 GCA_003694975.1 Anaerolineae bacterium
CCAGCGATCACCGGTGCTCTCCAGCAACCGGATTCCCTGCGTCAAATGGTCACGGGCACGATGATAATCGCCGCTTTGTAACTCGGCATCCCCCATGAGAACAAGCGCCGTGCCGCCGATCAGCGCATCGTCAGTCTGCCGGGCGTAATCCCAGGCGCGCCGCCCGATATCGAGCACCCGTTGAGAATCCCCCAGGACGTTCAAGGAGACGGAAGCCCAATTCAAAAGGACACGCAGTTCACCGCGCTTATCATTCAACGCCTGGAAGATGACCGCACTCTTCTCGTAATACTCCAGCATCTGACCGAGATGCCCCAGGAAATAGTAAAGATTTCCCAGGTTACTCAGTGCACGCGCCTCACCAAAGCGAAAACCAATGGCGCGAGAATGTTTTATGCTCTCTTCGTAAGCCAGGCGCGCCTGCTCGGAATCGCCGCGCTCCATGGAAATGATGCCCAGAAGGTTGTAAATCTCGGCCAGTTCAAGAAGGTCGTTTCGTTGCGTAGCCTGCCGAAGCGCCGCCTCCAATTCCTTTCGGGCCGCCTCATACTCACGAAGCCCCAGTAAAGAGTTGGCCAGAGCACGACGATAGCGGCTTTCGGCGATCGCATCGCCGGCCTGGCGACTGAGTCCAATGGCTTCCTGTAGCAGGGGGATGCATTCCTGGTCCTTTCCCTGCCGGGCGAGAACGGTGACGATGGCATTCAGGGCTTCGGCCTGAAGAAGCGTATCGCCCAGTTCCCTGCTCAGGTCCAGGGCGTGGCGAGAGACGGCCAGAGATTCTCGATAGCGGCTCAGGTGGGCGAGGAGCCGGGCGCGGCGCAAAGCGACCCGGCACAGTTTCGATGAGTCGTCGCGCGCCATCTCCTGCATGGCGTCCAGGTCGGCAGATTGGGCCTCTCGTTCTCCCAGTATGTCCAAAACTTCTTCTCGCGCGGCGAGGAGGTCGAAACGCTCCACCGGGGCGTCTTCGGCGTGTTCCAGGAGAGCAAGTGCCTCGGAGAAATGTTTGCGCGCCAGGGGGTAGGAAAAAGATTGTCTTGCCCCCCGTCCGGCCTGATAGTGATAGTACACCGCCTTCTTCCATGCCTGGCCGAGGGTATAGTGGTGCGCCAGGGCTTCCACCCGATGCGGTGCCTTTGCCTCCAGCGCCTCTGCCGCTCGCAGATGATAGCGAATGCGCTCCTCCGGTGCGAGTTCGCCGTAAACCACCTGGCGAATCTTGGCATGGACAAAGGTATATCCTTCAGGCGTCTCCCGCAAAAAGTGGCGCAGCACCAGTTCACGAACCTCTGAGAACAATTGCTCAGCAGGCAAAGCAGCCGCCGCTTGAAGCAGGTCGGGAGAAACCTGTTGGCCGAGCACGGCGATCAGATTGAGCAGGTCGCGCAAGTCAGGCGCAAGGCGTTGCAATCGCCGGGAGATTACTTGCTCGAGCAGAGGGGTGAGAGGCAGTTCGGCGTAATCGCTTGTCGTCTCATCCCAGGGGGTATGCCAGTCCCCTTTCTCGTCCTGAACGAGCAATTGCTCATCCTGGAGGGCGCGCAACGTCTCCAGGACGAAGAGGGGGTTCCCCGCCGTTTCGCGATAGATTCGCTTTTCAAACAGGGGGGCCGGTTTTGTCAACCCCAGGGCGCGGCGGATCAGTTCGCCAGTTGCTTCGGCGTCCAGGCGATCGATCTCGTATCGAGATAACGCCCCGGTGCGGTCCAGGTGGCGTAGTCGCTGCCAGGTCGCGGGCTGATCGCGCACTTCCCCGCGACGACTGGTACAGATGAACAACACGCCACACGCTTTCAGGCGGGGGGCGAGTGCAAGGAGGAGATCGAGGGTATCGGCATCCATCCAGTGTACGTCTTCCAGGATGACGATCAAAGGCACTGCTTTGGCCCAACCGGCCAGCAAGTGCTGTACAGCTTCGACCAGGCGAGCCCGTTCCTGGGCCGGCTCAAGAGAGGGGAGAGGCTCCAGGTTAGGAAGATGCACGGCCAGGGGAGGGAGCAACGGCTTGAGCACCCGTAGCCACAGCGTATCCACTGTCTGGCGCAGTTGTGATATTCGTAAGGAGGAGAGCCCACTCGTCAGGGCATTGCAGAGAGGGGCGTAAGGGGCAGTAGCGCCCAGTTCGTCGCCGGCCCCCCACAGCACCTGTGCCCCGCGCCACTCCGCATCGCGGGCTACTTCTTGCAGCAAGCGCGTTTTCCCTACGCCGGCTTCGCCATCCATAAGCACCATCCCCCCCTGGCCAGAGAACACCGCGTCAACGTGCATGAGCAGGTCGGCCCGCTCCTTGCTCCGCCCAACCAGGGCAATGGGGATAGGATGCTTGATTCTTAAATCAACCGGCTCTGCACGATGGGGCATGAGGGGGAGATGAGGGGGAAGTGCCTTTCCGCTTCGAGTCGCGATCTCCCGAATCAAGGCAACGGTTTCTGGATTCGGCTCCAGAGCCAGTTCTTCTTTCAAGATATGTCGGCACTTTTCAAACTGTTGCAGCGCGGCCTCCGGGCGCCCCAGCAGGTGATACAATCGCATGGCTTCTCGGTGAGCCGCTTCGCGTAGGGGGTCCTTATCCAGGAGTACCAGAGAGAGGTCCAGCGCCTGCTGGTAGCGACCGGCTTTCTTCTCAAGGCGGATGAGCATCTCCAGAGTTTGAAGGTACAACTCGCGCAGACGTTCGCGCTCCAGCAGAGCCCAATCATCATAAATATCCTCTAGAAAGTCGCCGCGGTAGAGTAGACTGGCCTGGTGTAAATCCTCATAAGCCTCCGGCAGAACTTCTGTGTCTATGTATGGGCACGCGAGGCGGCGAAACTCTTCCACATCCACCCACAAGTTTTGTCGAGGGGAAACCTGTATGGTGTCGGCGGTGATTTTCAGTAAATCTGAGTATTCGCTGCGGATATTCCAGAGTGCCTGACTCAGCGCCCGTCGGGCGCGATTTTCAGAATACTCTGGCCAAAAAAGCCCTAGCAAGACGTCGCGCGGATGGGGCCGCTCGTGGTAAAACAATAGATAAGCCAGCAGTGAGCGAGCAACCGATGAGCGAGGTAGCGACAAAACTTCGTTGCCCCGTTTAATGGTTAGCGTCCCAAAAAAGTATATTTGCACCTTTGCCCTACCCACGCGACTTGTCATTGTGGTGTTTATGCTTAATCTTACCAAAAATCTCTTCTAACGCAATGCCAAAACGTGCTTGCCATCTCACGCACGCACAAAGCCCCAAGGGTTATCAGCCCTCGGGGCCGTTAGAAAACAAAGGGACACGGCTGGCCTTGATTATGTACCCTCTTCCCAGGAGTTGAGATAGTTGATTTGCTCCTCGGTCAGGGTGTCTATTTGTACGCCCATGGCTTCGAGTTTCAGGCGGGCGATCTCTTTGTCAATTTCCTCCGGCACGGTGTAGACGCGTCGCTCCAGTTTGCCGGGGTTCTTTATGATGTACTCGGCGGAAAGCGCCTGGTTAGCGAAGGACATGTCCATCACGGAGGCGGGATGTCCTTCTGCCGCGGCCAGGTTGATCAGGCGACCCTCGCCTAAAAGGTTGATGCGGCGACCATCCTTGAGTTCGTATTGCTCCACGAAGGGGCGCACGCGGCGCGGCTCACCTTTTGCCATCTCTTTCAGAGCCGGGATGTTGATTTCTACGTTGAAGTGACCGGAGTTGGCCACGATCGCCCCGTCTTTCATTACCTCGAAGTGATGGCGGTCAATCACATTGATATCGCCCGTCAGGGTGACGAAGATATCGCCAACCTTTGCTGCTTCGGTCATCGGCATAACGCGATAACCGTCCATGACGGCCTCCAGGGCTTTGAGTGGGTCCACCTCGGTGACAATGACGTTCGCGCCCATGCCGCGCGCCCGCATGGCCACGCCGCGTCCGCACCAGCCGTAACCGGCGACAACAAAGGTCTTGCCGGCCAGCAAGATGTTCGTGGAGCGGATGATGCCGTCAATCGTGGATTGGCCGGTGCCATAGCGGTTATCGAAGAAGTGCTTGGTCATGGCGTCGTTGACGGCAATCACAGGGAACATCAACGCCCCGTCCGCAGCCATGGCGCGCAGGCGAATGACGCCGGTCGTGGTCTCCTCTGTGCCGCCGAGGACGTTATCGAGCAATTCACGGCGTTCTTTGTGCAAAGTCGAGACCAAGTCGGCGCCGTCGTCCATCGTCAGGTGAGGTTTGTGATCGAGGGCTGCAGCGATGTGTTTGTAATACGTTACGTTGTCTTCACCCTTGATGGCAAAGACGGGGATTTCGTAACGGTTGACCAGGGCAGCCGCGACGTCGTCCTGCGTGGAAAGGGGGTTGGATGCGGTCAGAACGACGTCCGCACCGCCGGCCTGGAGGGTGCGCATCAGGTTCGCGGTCTCGGTCGTGACGTGCAGACAGGCGGAGATGCGAATGCCCTTAAGGGGCTTTTCGCGCTCGAAGCGCTCTCGGATCAGGCGCAGGACAGGCATCTCTCGCTCGGCCCATTCGATGCGCCGCAGGCCACCCTCGGCCAGATTAATGTCTTTGATATCGTAATTGCTCATGGTTGCTCCTATAAGTGTTTGAGATAGAATGACAAGTAAGCGGAAGGGGAGGCCGGAGAAACTTCATCGAAATGGGCCATGAGCCCCTCAAGGAGCTTTTTCCCGGCCTCCCAAATCCCCAATGAGTTGATTGGGCCAGACAGAGCCCCTATCAAGCGGGAGCATGGGCATTGGAGACCGGTTACCCTCCGAAGCCTCCCCTTCTCACCAAAACCAACTTGCGGAGGTGACATATGATCGGTTTCGTGGGTCTGGACATTGCCAAGGATTCCTTCACGGCGGTCTTTTTGTGGGTGGATGACCAGGGACAATCGCATACCACCACGCCACAAACCTTTGCTGCGAACCGGCAGGGGTGGGAAGCCTTCCTGTCCACCTGGCAAGACTTGCCGCTTCAAACCTGGCTGGTCGGCCTGGCGTCTTCCGGCCCCTACACCCGACTGTACCTCCATCACTTGCAGCGTCTGCCTCATCCGGTGTACCTGATTTCGCCTTTGCAAGCCGGGCACCTGCGCCGCAGCCGCTCCCTGCGCAAGACCAAGACCGACCGCATTGATGCCCAAACCCTGGCCGCCTGGCTGTTTTCCGCCTGGCAGGAGGACCGCTTGCCACATCCGGCACGGCCTCCCGCCTCGTTGCGCGACCTGGCCATCCTCTATGACCAACTCACCCAGGAGTTGACCCGCGTCCAAAACCGTTTCCGTCAGGTGCTTCATCTCCTCTTTCCCGAACTCGAACGCCGCCAGAAGCGTTTCCCAAAGGCTTTGCGTCGTTTGCTGCACGTCTTCTCTTCCGCTCAGCAAATCGCCCAGGCTGCCGATGACGACCTGACACCTTTCTGCCGTCACCTTTCCTGGACCCCAGACCGCTTGCGTGCCCTGGCACAGCACTCCTGGGGTGTCCATGATCCGGCCGCCGTCCTCCACCTGCGCCAATTGCTCGCCCTTTGGGACGAACTCGAAACCCGTCGCCAGCAAGTCTGGCTCGACCTCCGTCAACAGGTGCGCGAACGCTATCCCGATGCCTGGAAACGCCTGCGCACCATCCCCGGCCTGGGCGAACGTCTGACGGCTCTTTTCCTGGC
>RFJH01000043.1 GCA_003694975.1 Anaerolineae bacterium
CAGTTGGACGATGGAAGGCTCGTCGTCCACCACGAGGATGAGTTCGGAAGCCATGGATGGGCGTCACTCCTTCGCCAGGGCGATGGCTTCGATCTCCACGCGCGCCCCTTTCGGCAGGGAGCGGACGGCCACGGTGGAGCGGGCCGGCGGCTTCTCCTTAAAAAACTCGGCGTAGACGGCGTTCAACTTTGGGAAGTCGTTCATATCCGCCAGGAAGACGGTCGTCTTGACGACCTGATCCAGACCCGAACCGGCGGCCTCCAACACGTGCTTCAGGTTGGTGAGCACCTGGCGCGTCTCGGCCTCGATGCTCTCGTTCACCATCTCGCCGCTGGCGGGGTCAATGGCGATCTGCCCGGCGGTGAAAACCCAGTCTCCGACGCGGATGGCCGCCGAATAGGGGCCGATGGCGCGCGGGGCGCGGTCGGTGGTCACAACCTCTTTCGTCATCGCAGGGGACATCGTTCCTCCTTTTTCCGGGGTTTTGAAGGCAGGTCGGTCCCGCCTCCGGATAGAGATTGTAAAGCAGGTCGGGCAAACGGTCAAAATCGGCCAGGTCAACTCGAGGACAGGGGCAACAACGAGAAAAAGACGAACGTACACCCCAGGCAGAAAAAGACGGCTCCCATGGCGGCCATAATGCCGGGGACGGCCAGGCGCGTCGTCCCCGAATCGATCTCTGCCTGCTCCGGGTCCAGGGGGTTATAACGCACCTGAACCTCTTTCCCTATCATGGTGCGGGAGAGGGAGGTACCCACGCGGGAAACAAAGCGCACTTTTTCATCCGGGGAGGGCTGGAACTCGACAATCGGATAATAAATCCACCCCCCTGTTTCCATGCCAATGTCACGACGCACATCCACGACCGTCCCTCTTGCCATCTGGTATCCCTGCAAACGGTTTCGATGCCGCACGAACAGCACAACGGCTCCCACAAGCAGCAACACCCCGCAAAACATGCTTGTTCCCCCTGAGACAACAAAAAGCGTCGCAGACATGAGTACCTCCGGCAATACCCAGGGATGAATGCCTCCAGTATACATCAAACTGCCCGGAGACGAGGGGGAGACCGTGCCGGTCCGGTCGGGTGCTCTCACACTCAGATGTTGTAGAAACGAGGAAACTCTTCGCTCGACGGTGGGTGCAAGCAGCCCTTTCTGTGTCATGGCGAGCGCCCGTCAGGGCGCGAAGCCATCTCCCGTACCGGGGAGGAGATCGCTTCGGCGGGCCAGGCCCGCCTCGCGATGACACC
The DNA here is from genome assembly GCA_003694975.1 of Anaerolineae bacterium. Taxonomy (GTDB): domain Bacteria; phylum Chloroflexota; class Anaerolineae; order Anaerolineales; family Villigracilaceae; genus J097. Next base: position 1,253 of record RFJH01000043.1, read on the forward strand.
AAAGGGAGCGCGTGAGCAACAATCTTTTCGACATGATTTGAACGCACCCAGCCGGTCAAGGCCTGCACGCGGCGTCTTGACTGCGACCGCATGGCGGCGGTCTCCGGGCCTCGATACGCTTCGCTACTCGGCCCGCCGCTCGATGCGCCATGCCCGACAGGCAACCTGCCGGGCATGGGATGGGAGAGGGGCAGCATCTTTCCAAACGTCTCTTACGGCTGTGTACCTTCGGCAGCAGGAGGTCGGTTGGCCTCACGAAACGCGCGGATGGCCTCACGCAGAGCACGCAGGGGATTCCCCAACGTCTGACGCGTCTCTCGAAGGACATCACCCAGTTCGCGGACCGTCTGAGCGGCCTGGGTGGCATCGGTCACCTTGCCGTTCTCGTCGAAGCCCGCGTGAGAGGAGATAATCGTCTCTCCTCCGGCGTAGACAGCGCGCGCCGCATCCAGCGAGGCCTTGAACTCGTCCAGTGCCTCCTGAAGGCCGCTGACGTCGAATCCCTTCTCCGCCAGGGCATCTATGCGCGCCTGGACTTTCTCGACTATTCCATCCGCACGCTCGAAGAAATGCCCCAGACGTTCATAGCGCTTCTGCTCGCGTGCCCAGGCACGCTCCAGAAACGCCGTGCGCAGACCCCGGCCTGACGCGCCGTCCCCGGGCGTCCCCTCATCCGACGCGCCGGCAGCATACACGTTGCTCGTGGGCAAAACTGCCACCAGTCCCAGGGCAGCCACTGCAACAATCAGAAATACCTTTTTGAGGGTGGTCAAACGAAACATAGGAACCTCCTGAGGAGTGAGTTGGCATATTCAAAGACACCGTGATTGTATGGGATGGGAGTTAACAGCGCGTGGTGACGGTGTAAAAATTTTGTAACCCCTGGAGCATCATGCTGCGCCGGGGGAAATGACCGGGCAACGCGCGGACAAAAAAGACCCGGCAGGCCACAGAAACCTGCCGGGTTCGCGCTTTCAGATGTGAGCGGGTTACTCTTCTGCCTCCACGCGGACCAGCACCGCCCGGACGACAACGCGGTAGCGATAGTCGCCCCGGGCTTCGTCGAATTCTTTACAGGTGAGCAGCGTCACCCAATCGTAGGTCTCATGCTGCCACACCGAAAGATCATCCGGCCCGACCTGACGCACCTCGCGCACCTCATAAATATAGCGCTGACCGTAGGCATGGATGATGACCTGATCGCCCCAACGGAGTGTATGCAGGTCAACGAACGGCCCCGGCAAACCATCCGGTGTGTAAACATGTGCCGTAATGACCGTGTTGCCCGCCCACGTGGGATAGGCCGTCCCTTCGAGGTACCCTGCCTCGTCCCAAAGCCACGACAGGTCCCAGCCATCCTGGCGTAGTGGTACGCCCACAATGGGCACACTCACGTTCAGGCGGGGGATTTCAAGCACGAAATCCGTCAAGGCGTAGGATTTTTCGACAGGTTGTTCCGGGATGGCCGTCACCCGACCGGGAGCGAAACCGGTGGCAGGAAGTAGCGGCACTTCGACGGTCACGCTATCCTGCACCTGATAAATATCGGCGGGGTTGAGCGGGTCGTAGCGGCGCTCGGTCGAGAGGTCGTTATAGACGGATTGCGGCGCGCTGACATCTCCCGGCAGTGTGGACCACTCCAGGGAGGCTGTGTTCGCCACGCTCTGGCCTGGGCGGAGGTGGCCCATGGTAGCGCGGAATTCGATCTGCGCTTCCGTTCCCGGCGGCATATTGTCCCATTCGACGTAAAGCAGCGGGCGGCCTGTGGTCGGGTCTGTGCCGGTGTCGTCCAGCGTAGTGGGCGCCACGCCGCTGCCCGGCACGAAGCGCAGCGATCCGGGGATGTAATCCAACCCCTCGGGGATGACATCACGCAGGACCACATCATAAGCATCCGTCTGCGTTTCGGCTGTATGGAACACGCGGATGGTGTAGACCAGTTCCCCACCGGGGAAAGCGTAGGGGCGATCCACGCTCTTCTCCAGCCCCATATCCGGCTCAATGATGCGGACCGCCGGGGCCGAAGCCGTCAGGCGACCGGTCGACCACGTCCACTCCACATCGTTGCTCAGGGTAACATCACTTTGATTGGCAACGGTATCCAGCACGACGACGCGATAGGTCAGGACGATATCTTCTGGGTTGGCGCCATTGTTAGTGATATTGCCGAGGTCGAAGGTGATCTTCCCGCCATCGTTCTCGATCAGCGGGTTGCTGCCCGGAGTCGTGCCGTGGTTGCAGTTATCCGGATTGGTGAAGTCCACCATTGTGCTGGTGATATCCGGCCCGGCGGTCATCTGCGAGCAATCCAGGAAGGCCAGGCCGGAGGCGAGCGTATCGGTGATGATGGCCGTATCCGTGCTGCCTGCGGGGATGGTCAGGGTGACCTGATAGGTGAGGATTTCGCCGATGGTCACGTCGGTGCCGGTTGTGGTACCCAAACTGGTCGTGACGAGTGCCTTCGACAGATCGCGATCGGCGTTCAGGGTCACGCTGTCGCCGGTGATATAGTCGTTCGGGGAGCCGCCCACGCCATCTGCGCCGGTGCGTTCGTTGGCGTCGTCGCCGGGGAGCGAGGTCCAGGTGGCGTAAGCGGTGTTCGTGATGGGCGAGCCGTAGGAGGCGGTGACGGTGGCGTCGAAGGTGATGGTGAGTGTCTCTCCTTGCGGGAAGGAATCCACACCGACCTCGATGCGGCTGGCAGTGGAGTTATCCGTCACGCCGGAGATGCCCGCCGAGGGGGTGACGGTAATCGAGGTGGGGTCCAGCACCAGGCCGACGGGGATATCGTCATAGATCAGGACATCGAAGGCGTCGGCGGCGCTCGTGGGGGCGTGCGACACGGTCAGCGTGAAGGTGACCACCTCGCCGGGGGCGGGGTTGGGGTCGGTCACGGTCTTGACGACCTGGAGTTCGGGTTCGACGACGTTCACATCGGCGCTATCGGTGTAGTCGTTCCCGGTGACGGTCAGGGTGGCGTTGTTGGTGAGCGTGTCGCCGTTCTGGTTGCCGGCCTCGTTGAGCAGGAGCGCCTGGAAGCAGATCAGGAAGGAATTGTTGGTATCGTTGTTGTCGTTGTTGACGGTGATCTGCCCGAAATCAAAGGTGATATCCGCCCCGCTGGTGCCCGGCGTGGCCGTGACCACGGGATCGCCCACTGTGAACGTGCCGTTGAAATCCGCTGCCAGCGAGCCGCAGTCGGCCGGCGGGTTGGTCTGGGTGACAAGTTCATACGTGCCGTCCAGATAGGCCATGCCATCCGGGATGTCATCCACGAGGTGGAGGGATGGGG
>RFJH01000293.1 GCA_003694975.1 Anaerolineae bacterium
GGCCAGTTCATGACCGCGCGTGGAACCGACTTCCTTGTGGGCATCGTCCACCACGGCAATGCAATCGGCGAGCGCCCAATGTTCGGGCGGGGCGATAGAGTGAGCGTAGGAATCAGCGTCTCCCGTCCCTGCCTGCCATTCCACGAACCCAGCCGGTATGGAGCGACAGGCCGAACCTGAGCCGCGCCGCGCCAGGCGAGAGATGGCCGCCTCGTCCAACGACAGACCGGCGGCAGCAGAGGCGGCCAACGCCAGGGCCGCAAAGGCCGAAGCCGAAGAGGCAATCCCTGCCCCCTGAGGAAAGTTGTTCTCGCTGACGACCTCGGCGTGCAGGCGGTGACCGGCGAGTTCGCGCACGCGGTCGAGGACGACCTGTACCCGCTGCAGCGGCGTGCCGGTCACCGCTTTCCCGTTCAGAAGCAAACGATCTGCCGCGAGGGAGGCATCGAAGCGGACACGCGTCCTGGTATACAGACCGTCCAGGTTCATGGAGATGGAACCGTTGGCGGGAATACGCAGGCGCGGCTCACGGTTTCCCCAATATTTTATGAAGGCGATGTTCGGGTGTGCAACCGCCGTCGCAGCGGACAAATCAGCCTCCGCAATCGTAGGTGAACCATTGTCGGCCCCATTCCCGCTGCTGAGGGGAAAATTCATAGATGGCTACCCAGCGCGGGTTGGTGCTGGCGCCCAGGTGCAACGTCCAGGTGACGGAGACGGTTTGGGAATCGGCTTCGGTGAAGGTGAGGGTTTTCTTTTTCGTTTCCGTATCGTCGCTCTTGATCCAGCGGTATGTCACGTCAACGGGGCCGTTGGTGGTGATGGTGGCATAAATCGTGTAGCGGACGTTGGTCGGGCAGCCGAAGGCCGGGTCGCGTACCACTGTGTACGTCACACTGGTGACCCCGTATTCGATGGTCTCCGAATCGGATACCACGATATCAACCCACAGCGATTCGTCATATTCGCCGACGCCGAAGGTCACGCCGGAGGGGGCCTGGATACGCCAGTAACCCCGGTAGGAGCCGTTTTCCTGGGGAGCGGTCAACTCAATGGAGATAGGGATGGTCTCACCGGGGATGGCCGGTTGGGGGAAATCGTACACGTATGCGCCGCCCATCAGGTCACCGCTCCAGAAGACGAACTTGTAGGAGGAATCCCAGGGGCAGGTGCCGCTGTTTTTGACGTACCAGGTTTTGTAGAACTTCTCTCCCGGGCGGACAATGGTGCCGTCGGGAACGGTCTCATCAATCAAATTGGCGCGCAGGCAATCTGCCGAGGCTCCTCCGGACGGCTGTGGGGGAGTGGGCGGGATAGTCGCCGTGGGCGTGACCGTCGGGGGGACGGGCAAGGTAGGAGATACCACCGACGTGGGAGTAGCGCTCGCGACAGGCTGCGTCGGCGTAGGAGCAGCCTCCTGGGTCAGGCGCGCCTCAACGGTTTGTGCGACGGCCGTCTCTACCAGGGCGCGGTCGGTATCAGATGTTCCACACGCTGCCAGAAGCAAAACGCCGATCAGGGTAAACAGAAGGAGTGTAATCGGTACTCGCGTCATGCGGGCTATCCTTTCTAGAGGGTCTAACACTGCCAGGGGATTATAACGCTCTTTCGAGTTTGTCCTTTGCCGATGAATGAGAACGGCCCGAGGGAGCGCCTCGGGCCGCAAGAGAGTCACAAAGAGGCGCTTTTACGGGATCTCAATGCGTGGATTGACCCATACAGCCCAGTCTTGCCCCGAGGAACCGTTTGCCATCACCACCAGGACGAACTGGACCGTCTTCCCGGCCAGGCTATTCAGGTTTACGTTCACCGAGCGCAGAGAGCCATCACACGTTTCATGCCATTCGCCGAGAGGGTGTAATGTGCCACCCTCAAGGTAGTTTAACTGGAAAATGGCATCTCCTACGCCGCAGGTACCGTCATTTTTGGCCATAAAGCCAATCTTGGCCAGGAAATGCTCCCCGGCCACTACCGTGTATGCAGGATATTCGCCGGATATTACGCCGTCATTTACCCATTGTGGATGGGTTTCCAGCACTTTGTTTGGCCTGGAACCATTTTCGAGCAAGGCCCCCGAACGGTACATGACAAAACCGCGATTATCGGTATCTGGCCCGCCAAAGGGAAGCACACCGGCCCCGCTGACCCACTGCGCATCAGGAGCGCGAGAATACAGGTCGAAGCCTGAGGAGCCTACATTGATATCCACGTACACACCGGCAAACAGTACACCTGCGGCATTGCGCAGTTTCCAGTAGCCGCGATAATGGCCTGGGGAAGCAGGCGCGACCAAAGGGACAGAGATATCTACTATCTGCCCGGGGGCAACGCTACCGGCCAGGGGTTGAGCAGATGGGCCACTCATACAATCGCCGCTATCGCAGACCAGAGCATAAGCGGTTGTCCAGGTACAGGCACCGATATTCTTCAGTCGCCAGGTCTTGGTGAAGGCTTCGCCGGGAGAGAGCATGGTACCATCCGGTATGGTCACATCTTTGATGAACTCGGCCTTATCGCACACCTGCGTCGCGGTAGGTGGCGCCGTGGGAGGAATGGCAGGTGTGCTGATCGGCGTGGCAACCGGTGGTGGGGTGTTTGTTGGCAGTGATGGAGGCAACGTCGGTGTGCTCAAGGACGAGGAAGCGGTCAACTGCGCTTCGACGGTCTGGGCAGCAGCGGTGAACATCAAGTCGGGGGCGGTAGTCGGTGCTCCTGCGGAGGGGAGATTGCAGGCAACGAGGAAGATTAAAACGAGTACTGGAGCAGTGCGAAGTCGTCCTTTCATTTTCTTCTCCTCAACTTTTCTTGAGAAATATAGCAAATGGCACTGAGGTTGGCATCTCTCGGTCGGCGTCTGGGTCACTCACTCCTTTGCTTTAATTTTACCATTTCGGTGGGAAAATCTCCGCTCCCTCGAGCGGGGGCGGAGACAGTGACAATAGCCGGTCTTATCTGGGTCTCACCGATAAAATGGAGTAAACTGTACTTTACCCGATACACAAGAAAAGATTGAAATCATGCTGTGAAAAAATACCCGCTTACTCCGGCCAGACTGGATGCGCTGAAAGTTCGCGTGTACCGCATCGGCCTGCTCACCGGCATCACCATCCTGGTGGCCTTGCTCTGGCAGACGCGCTACACCGGCCCGCTCAAC
>RFJH01000294.1 GCA_003694975.1 Anaerolineae bacterium
CGCCATTCTGGACAAAGTCGAAGTAACCATCATCACCGACCCGGCGCTGCACGCCGAATGGCTGGAGAAAGCCCGCGCCGCCTACGACTACCGCAACAAGCGCCTTGCCGACCTGACCGACGAAAAAGTGGACGAGTTCTACTCTTGCACCCTCTGCCAGTCCTTCGCCCCGAACCACGTCTGCATCGTCAGCCCGGAGCGCCTGGGGCTGTGTGGCGCCTACAACTGGCTGGACTGCAAGGCTTCCTACAACATCAATCCCACCGGCCCCAACCAGCCGATCAAACTCGGCAAGGTGCTTGATCCGGTCAAAGGATACTGGGAGGGCACGAACGAATACGCCAAGGTCGGCTCGCACGGCGCAGTCGAGACGGTCGCTATGTACTCCATCATGGAGAATCCGATGACCGCCTGCGGCTGCTTCGAGTGCATCGTCATGCTCATCCCTGAGGCAAACGGCGTGATGGTCGTCTCCCGCGAAGATACCGGCATGACTCCCGCAGGCATGACCTTCTCCACCCTGGCCGGCATCGCCGGCGGCGGCCTGCAAACCCCCGGCGTGATGGGTGTAGGAAAGTTCTACCTGCTCAGCCCGAAATTCATCAAGGCCGATGGCGGCTTCAAGCGCGTCGTCTGGATGAGTAAGGTGCTCAAGGATACCATGGCCGAAGAACTCAAACAAGTTGCCATCCGCGAAGGCGACCCCGATTTGATCGACAGGATCGCCGATGGCAGCACCGTCACCACCGTTGAAGAACTCCTGGCGTGGCTTGAAGAGCACAACCATCCGGCCTTGACGATGGATCCAATCTTCTAGGTGGAGACAGGCGAGGTTCGCCTGTCTCCACTCTCTCACAATCAGAAGTTCAACTTCTCGGTGAAGTTGAACTTCTGAACACAACGCCGGAGACATGAAACCTCTCCTCGTCCGCGACCTGATGACCGTCGGCGTGCCCACCTGCCCGGCAGACACCCCGCTGGTAGACCTGGTGCGCACGATGCTCGAGCGAAACTGGGAGGCCGTCGTTGTTCTGGACGGTAAGGACGGGCAGGCCATCGGCGTAGTCAGCCAGGACGAAATCGTCCAGGCTTACATCCGCCCGAATGCCCGCTCGTTGACCGCGCAGGACGTGATGAGCGACGGCGTGCCCAGCATCCCGCCGGATATACCGGTCACCGCCGCAGCGGGCATCATGCGCGATCGCGGTGTGCGCACCCTGTTCCTGATGCACAACGCCGCCGGCATCATCTACCCCGCCGCCTATATCTCCTATTGGCATATCTTGCGTCACCTCGCCGCCCGGGACGAGAGCGAACTCGCCGACCTGGGCATCGCCGCCGATCGGCAATCCCCAATCGAGACGTTCAAGCAGAAACGCGACGCAGCCCGTCGCCGCGTTCAAACCCGCGCAAAGGAGTGAAGACCTATGCCTGTCGAAGTTCCAAAGACCACATGGCCCGGCAGCGTGAAAACCATCACGCTCGGCGCCACGCCCGAAGAGGGCGGCACACGCTCGCGCACGGTCACCGTGGGCGGGGAGACCACCCTGCCCTTCCTGCATTTCGAAACCCCTATGCCCAACCCACCTGCTATCGCAGTCGAGATCAAGGACCATCGCCCCGATGACTGGTCGCCACTCCTGGCCGAGGCATGGGGAGATGTTATGGACGATCCGGCGCAATGGGCAAAGGCTGCCGAAGAGGCCGGCGCCGATATCATCGTCCTCGCCTTGAGCCCGAAGAATCGGGATGGCAATGAAACAACCAAAGAGGAGGCCGTCTCCGCCGTCAAGGCCGTGCTTGAGGCAAGCGGTCTCCCCCTGATCGTCTGGGGGCCGGGACAGGCCGACCTGGATAACGAACTCCTCGTCGCCGTCGCCGAGGCGACCAAAGGCGAACGCCTGGTGCTCGGCATTTGCGAGGATAAAAACTACCGCACCATTGTCGCGACGGCCATGGCCAACGATCACCTCGTTCAAGCCCGCACGCCTATGGATGTCAACCTTGCCAAACAGTTGAACATCCTGATCAGCGACATGGGCATGCCCCTGGATCGCATCCTGATGGACCCCACCACCGCCGCCGTCGGCTACGGCATCGAGTACGGCTACTCCGCCATGGAGCGCCTGCGCCTAGCCGCCCTACAGGGAGATGCCATGACGCAATTGCCCATGATCGTCACGCCGGGCTTTGAGGCCTGGAAAGCCAAAGAGTCCAAAGTGGGCGAGGGCGTCCCCGAAGCCTGGGGAGACTGGAAAGAACGAGCCGTCAATTGGGAAACCCTGACCGCCGTCACGCTGATCGAATCCGGCGCGGATATCGTCGTCCTGCGCCATCCGGAGAGCATCAAGCGCGTCAAGGTGGCCATTGAAGAACTGATGAACGTGTAAACGGAGGGCAGCATGGCACTATCCGGCATTCAAATCTACAAACTCCTGCCGCAGACGAACTGTAAGGAATGCGGTTTCCCCACCTGCCTGGCCTTTGCCATGAAACTGGCCGCCAAGCAAGTGGAACTCTCGGCTTGCCCCTATGTGAGCGAGGAATCGAAACAAAAACTGGCCGAATCCGCCGCTCCGCCCATCCGCCTGGTCACCCTGAAAGCCGATGGGAACGAGGTCAAAGCGGGCAACGAAGTCGTTCTCTTCCGCCACGAGAAGACGTTCTACAACAAACCCGGGTTGTTTATTCGTCTTAAAGCAAGCGAGGGGGCGGATGCCATCGCTCAAAAGGTGGCCGCCGCGGACGCCTACCGCGTCACCTACGTCGGCATGGACTTCTCGATTGACGGCTTCGCCGTCCAGGCCGATGGCGGCGACCTGAACGCCGCGGTGCAGGCCGTGCGCGCCAAATCGAAACGCCCGCTCATCCTGATTGGCGAGGCCGAGACTCTCGCCCCCGCCCTCCCCGCCCTGGACGGCGAGACGCCTCTCCTCTACGCCGCCAACCCCGAAAACTGGGAAGCCATGGCCGACCTGGCGAAAAAGCACGCTGCCGCCCTGGCCGTCACCGCGCCCGACCTGGACACCCTCGCCGACCTGACGCAGAAAATCAAAGAAAAGGGCGTGGAAGACCTCGTCCTCGACCTGGGGACGACGAAACTGAGCGAGTGGCTGGCGCGCAGCACACAGGTGCGTCGCCTGGCGCTGAAGAACTTCCGACCGCTCGGCTACCCCGTCATCGCGCTGGCAGGAGAAGCGGGGGACACGGCCAAAGAGAGCATCTTCGCCGCGCAGGCTATCGCCAAGTACGCCGGGTTCATCGTCCTGGACACCTTCGCTCCGGAATTAATTTACCCCCTGCTCGTCCTGCGCGAGAACATCTACACCGACCCGCAGAAGCCAATCCAGGTACAGCCCGGCCTCTACGAAATCAACAACCCCTCGCCCGAAGACCCCGTGATGGTCACGACGAACTTCAGCATCACCTACTTCGCCGTGGCGAACGAGGTGGAGGGCGCCGGCATTCCTGCCTGGCTGGTAGTCTGTGACGCGGAGGGAATGTCCGTGCTCACCGCCTGGGCGGCAGGCAAATTCGATGCCGAACGCATCGCCAAATCGGTCAAAGAGTTCAACGTGGCCGAAAAGGTGAGCAAGAAGCGGGTTGTCATTCCGGGTCATGTCGCCGTTCTCTCCGGTGAACTGGAGGAGGAATTGCCCGGCTGGGAGATCCGCGTCGGGCCGCGAGAGGCTGTGGATATCCCCGCTTTCGTCAAACAGGCACTCTAATCCTCCCTCCCCCAGGGAGAGCAACGCATTATGGCCGAACATCGAGTCACGTTCACCGTCGAAGGGTCAGACACCCCCGTCACCGTCCAGGCACCGACCGGGTCGTTGCTGGCCGAAGCGGCGCGTCAGGCGGGCGTAGAACTGAATCAGCCCTGTGGAGGCCAGGGGCGTTGTGGACGCTGCGCCGTCCAGGTCACGGAGGGGACGGTGCGTCGTCGCAGCACGTTGCGCCTCTCCGCCGAGGACATTGCCCAGGGGTTCGCCCTGGCCTGCCAGTCGGTCGTCGAGGGCAACGTGTCGGTCTTCGTCCCCGAACAACAGAAGATCGAACGTCGCCTGACCACCGACCGCACCGTCGCCGAGATCACCGTGCCGTCGGGATACGACCCTGCCACCGCCCAGACCGTCCGCCGCACCCATCTCACGCTGCCACCCCCAAGCATGGACGACCAGCGGGACGACTGGAGCCGCCTCCAAACCGCGTTGCGAAAACAGGCCGGCATCCAGGAGGTTTCCTGCTCACTGCCCTTCCTGCAAAAAATGGGAGGCACACTGCGCGAGGGGAACTGGGAAGTCACTGCCATTCTCGATACGAACCCCGAAAAGGAAAGTGCAGCGCGCCTGATCGCCCTCGACCCCGGCCACACTCCCGAGGAAGAACCTCTATGGGGCGCAGCGATTGACATCGGCACAACCACAGTCACCCTATGGCTGGTAGACCTGCACAGTGGGACGGTGCGCGCACAGGTAGCCGAGTACAACGGCCAGATCGCGCGCGGGGAAGATATCATCTCACGCATCATCTACGCCAGCAAAGATGAGCGCAGTCGAGAGGAAATGCGCCAGCGCGTCCTCGAGACGATTAACGCCCTCCTCGACCGCGCCTGCAAACGCATCAAGACCTCCAACGGCCTGCTCACCCCCGACCGCATCGTCAAGGCGACCGTTGCAGGCAACAGCACGATGATGCACCTCTTCCTGGGCATTCCCGCTGCGAGCATCCGCCTCACCCCGTTCATCACCGCCATCAACCACATCCCTCCCCTGACGGGACGCGAGGTCGGCCTGAACATTCACCCCGAAGCGACCGTGGACTGCCTGCCCGGCGTGGCCTCCTACGTCGGCGCCGACATCACCGCCGGGGTCCTCTCCAGC
>RFJH01000295.1 GCA_003694975.1 Anaerolineae bacterium
ATGGCCTATGCCGTCTTCCGCGGCAAGCGCACTCGTGTGGTCATCTCACCTGCCGTCCACCCGCATTATCGTGCCACACTGCGTACCTACGTTCAAGGGATGGGGCTGGACCTGGCAGGTGACGACCCAGAGGCCGATTTGAGCGCCGGCCCCGAAGCGCTGGAAGCCTTGCTGGACGACAACACCGCCCTGGTCATCGTGCAGTACCCCGATTTCTTTGGGCGTATCTACGATTACACCGCTCTGGCGGAGGCAGTCCACGCGAAAGGTGCCTTGCTGGCCGTCGCCGCCAATCCCACCGCCCTGGCCCTGCTCAAGCCGCCGGGCGAGATGGGCGCGGATATCGTCGTCGGCGATGGGCAGCCGCTGGGCATCCCCCTCTCCTATGGCGGCCCTTACCTGGGCTTCTTTACCACCCGCAAGCAGTACGTACACAAGATGGCGGGTCGCCTCGTCGGCGAGACGGTGGATTCGCGCGGCCAGCGGGCCTACGTCCTCACCCTCACCGCTCGCGAGCAGCACATCAAACGCGAGCGCGCTACCTCGAACATCTGCACCAATCAGGGGCTGATGGCGCTCGCCGCGGCCGTCTACCTCTCCATGCTTGGCAAGAACGGCCTGCAACGGGTCGCCGAACTGTGCTACCACAAAGCCCATTATGCGGCTCAACGCATTGCCGAACTCCCCGGCTACGAACTTGCCTTTGAGCAACCGTTCTTCCACGAGTTCACCGTCCGCTGCCCGAAGCCGGTCGCCGAGATCAACGAACACTTGCTGGAGCACGGCATCCTCGGTGGATATGACCTCTCGCAGGACTACCCGTCCCTGGCAAACCATACCTTGCTGGCCGTGACCGAGATGAATACCAAAGAAGAGATTGATTACCTCGTCGAGGTGTTGGCGGAGGTGAGCCATGACTGAGAACCCGGATACCCCTCGCGTCGTCGAACCGACCGTGTACGAACTTTCCTCGCCCGGAAGGACCGGCGTCTCGTTCCCGGACCCGGACGTGCCGCGCGCCGAATTGCCGCAGTCTCTGCTTCGAGATGACCTCCCCCTCCCCGAACTGGCCGAGGTGGACGTCATTCGCCACTATACGCGTCTCTCTACCTTCAACTACGGTGTGGACACCGGTTTCTACCCCCTCGGCTCCTGCACGATGAAATACAACCCAAAAGTCAACGAGGACATGGCGCGCCTGCCGGGCTTTGCTTTTACCCACCCCTTGCAGCCGATTGAGACCGTCCAGGGCAACCTGGCGCTGATGTACCAGTTGCAGGAGTGGCTGAAGGAGATCAGTGGCTTTGCTGCTGTCTCTCTGCAACCGGCGGCGGGCGCACACGGCGAGTTGACCGGTGTTCTCATCATGCGCGCCTACCATCGCGACCGCGGCGATACGAAGCGTGTCAAGATGCTCATCCCCGATTCGGCGCATGGCACCAACCCGGCCTCCTCCGGCATGGTGGGGCTGAAGGTGGTACAGATTCCTTCGGATGAACGCGGCAACGTAGACCTGGAAGCCCTGAAAGCCGAATGTGATGAAACCGTCCTCGGTTTGATGCTCACCAATCCGAACACCCTCGGTCTCTTTGATGAACATCTAGAGGAAGTGATTCGCATCGTCCATGAGGCCGGTGGCCTGGTCTACGGCGATGGAGCGAATCTGAACGCTTTGCTCGGCATCGCCCGCCCCGGCGAAATGGGCTTCGACGTGATGCACTTCAACCTGCACAAGACGTTCTCCACGCCACACGGTGGCGGCGGACCGGGGTCGGGGCCGGTGGGCGTTACGGCGGAACTGGCCGATTTCCTCCCCGCTCCCATTGTTGGCATTGTCGAGGAAGGCGATGAGGACCTGCCGCCGCTCTATGGCTTTGTCACGCCGAAGAAGACGATTGGGCGCGTGAAAGCCTTCCACGGTCACTTCGGCATCGCCGTGCGCGCCTATACCTATATCGCCATGCACGGCGCCGAAGGGTTGCGCGAAGTGGCCGAAGCCTCGGTCATCAACGCCAATTACCTGCGGGTGCGCCTGCACGATACCTATCACGTCCCCTACGACCGGATTTGCATGCACGAGTTCGTCGCCGAGGGTCGCTTCAAGGATAGCGATGTACGTGCCCTGGATATCGCCAAGCGCCTGATGGACTACGGTTTCCATCCGCCCACGAACTACTTCCCTCTCATCGTCCACGAGGCGCTGATGATCGAGCCGACCGAGACAGAGAACAAGCGCACCCTTGATGCCTTCGCCGATGCCATGCTGAAAATCGCCGAAGAGGCGCGCACGAATCCTGAGGTGCTTCACGAAGCCCCTCATACGACCCCCTTCGGTCGCATGGACGAGGTGCGCGCGGCGCGTCAACTCGTACTGTGTTGCTCCTGGCCAGAGTCGTAACGCCTTTTCTCGTAAGGATAAAACGGCCTCCCGTCATATCCTGGGAGGCCGTTTTGCTTATGGACAGAAAGATCGAAAAATCTCAACTTGCTTCGAAAATCGTTTACAATTGTAAAAACAACGGGCATTTCCGGGTTCTCCTGGAAAGCCCGGTATCTACGCGAGGAGTTATCATGCCCGAAGTAGAAGAGAATATCGGTCCTCTGCTACAGACGTTTCAGCGTATTGAAATCACGGAGCATCACATCTATAAACGTCTGGCAAAGAGTATCAAGGAGCCGGAGAACCAGGAGGTCCTTGAGCGCATTGCCGAGGACGAGTTGCGTCATTACCATGACTGGAAGCGTTACACCCAAGTAGATGTCCAGCCCGATCGTTGGGCTATATGGAAATATTATCTCGTCAGTCGCGTTTTTGGTTTCACGTTTGGGATCAAGTTGATGGAGCGCGGGGAGGAGAAGGCGCAAAGCAATTACGCTCAACTCAGGGGAACCATCCCCGAAATTGATGCCTGGATTCGCGAGGAAAACGCGCACGAGGAAGCCTTGCTCGCCATGCTGGATGAGGAACGCTTGCGCTACGCCGGGTCGGTGGTGCTTGGCCTGAACGATGCCCTGGTTGAACTGACCGGTGCCCTCGCCGGCCTGACCCTTGCGCTTCAAAACACGCGCCTGATTGCCCTCACCGGCCTGATTACCGGCATCGCAGCGTCGCTCTCGATGGCGGCCTCGGAATATCTTTCCACGCGTTCTGAAAAGACAGAAAAGCATCCTGTCCGCGCGGCCATTTATACCGGCATCGCTTACATCCTGACGGTGGCATCGCTGATTCTTCCTTACCTGTTGTTCCCCAATTATTTGCTTGATCTGGGCCTGGCGTTGGTCATCGGTGTGGGGATTATTGCCATGTTCAATTATTACATTTCCGTCGCGCGAGACGAGCCATTCCGTCCGCGCTTCTGGGAGATGACCATCCTCAGCCTGAGCGTGGCGGCTTTCAGTTTTGGGATTGGCTACCTGATCCGAATGTGGTTGGGCGTGGAGGTTTGAGCGCTCGCGCCGGCAGGGGCGTTGATAGAGAGTGGCACCACCCGTTTCAGGCTCCCGAAGACTTGGCGATTTCGGGAGCCTGATTATTCCAGCATCGCCAGCACCCCCGGCAGGTTGAGCGGCGTCACCGCTTCGGGGTGGGCGGCCACGTAGCGCACGGTGGCTTCGTAGAGCGCCCAGACCG
>RFJH01000296.1 GCA_003694975.1 Anaerolineae bacterium
ATGCGGAGGAGTACGAAACGAGATACGAGGCTTACTGTCGCGAGCGGCAGATTCACAATTGGGGTCATGCCAAAAAGCAGGCCTTGGTTGAAGGGCGGCTCGATGAGTTGAGGCAGTTGGCGAAGAAGAAGTTTGACAAGCCGCGCGAGAAATCTGAATCCGAGTAGCACCGCAGGCGCGTATTGAAAGGCGCGCCTCGAGTAGAGCGCGCAGTGCTCGTGTGGGTCGCCTCAATACGGGCTTGCTGCTGCTCGCCCCACTCGGCGACCGTCCGCGCCCCGAGTAGCGCCGCAGGCGCGTATCGAAGACCGCGCCCCGAGTAGAGCGCGTAGCGCTCGTATCGAGGGGCGCGTTGGTTATCGCTCTCCTCGATACGGTCACTTCGTGACCTACTCGGAGAGCGTCTTTTCTCGGCAACCGGTCTCCGAGTAGCACCCGTCAGGGTGCGTATCGAGGAGACCGCTACAATCACTCTCCCCGATACGATGCTCGCTGACGCTCGCCTCACTCGGAGCGCAGTCGTGGCCTACTCGGAGAGCGGTTTGTTGTGGTGCAACTGCTTGCCGGGTCACGCTGCCCCGTGTCACTGCGAGCCCCGAAGGGGCGAAGCAGTCTCCCTCCCTCGTTGCTGCTTTCAGCGCGTTGCCGGGAGATTGCTTCGCCCTTCGCTGCGCTCAGGGCTCGCAACGACACACCGGTGTCACTGCGAGCGAGACGAAGCAGTCTCCCCCCCTCCCGGGCAGCCTTGGTACGTCCACTTCGTGGCCTACTCGGAGAGCGCCCTGCACAGTTCAGGTCACCCCTTCGGTGCGAGGTAGAGCAGCACGGCCAAATAGTGACACAGGCTACCGCCCAGCACGAAGATGTGCCACACAACGTGCATGTAGGGGATTTTCTGCAAGGCGTAGAAGATGACCCCCACCGTGTAGAGCACGCCGCCCGCAGCCAGCCAGAGCACTCCTGCCGGGGAGATGTTGACCACCAGGTCTTTCAGGAAGACCACGCTCAGCCAGCCCATGAGGACGTAGAGGATGACGGAGAACACCTGAAGGCGTTCAATGAAGAGGGCTTTCAGGCTCACCCCCAGCACGGCGATTCCCCAGATCAGGGCCAGGAGCGTCCAGCCCAGCGCTTCCCCTCGCAGACCGACCAGCAGGAAGGGCGTGTAGGTGCCGGCGATGAGCAGGTAGATGGCGGCGTGGTCGAAGATTTTGAAGAGACGCTTCAGGCGCGGACGCCGGAAGGCATGATAGAGCGTGGACGCCAGATACAAGAGTACCAGCGTGGTGCCGTAGATACTGAAACTGACGACCTGCACGATATCCCCCCGCTGCGAAGCGCGGACGATCAGCAGGATCAGGCCGACGAGGCTGAGCGCCGCGCCGACCCCGTGTGTGATGCTATGGGCGATTTCCTCCGCCAGCGAGAAGATGCGCACGGAGGCCTGTTCTTTCCATTTGTTGAGTTGGGATGGCATTTGTACTCTTTCTCTTTATTGTCGCTGCGAGCCTTATGATGGTGAAGCGACCTCCTGATTGCGAGGAGGTGTGCCGGGGCTCGATGCGCCCTTCGGTTGCACTCAGGGCTGCTCGATCCTCTGCCGGATTGCGGTGACATCACAGCGGCTTGGTGAAAAGGAATGGGTTGTGTGGCATTGTATCATGGGAGGTCGGCGCGGCGAACCACCCAAAAGGGGCACTAGCGAGGGAGAGCACTTTGTTCGATTTACAACTGCCCGCTTTCGTCCCACGTCTCCAGGCGCTTGCGGTAGTCGGGGTCGTCGTAGCGGGAGAGGAGGAAGGCGGGGGCATAGGAGGGCAGGTCGCCGCCGGTGACGTGGGCGGCCAGCAACTCGCCCGCCGCACAGGCGGACATAATGCCGAAGCCGGAGAGCGCCCCGATGACGTATGCACCCTCCACCGGCAACGGCCCGATGAGCGGACGGTTCTCGCGCGTGCGGGTGTAGTAGCCGCCGTCCATCTCCGGGCGCGGCGCGCGCCCGAAGTACGCCCGCAGACCGGGCAGCATGGTGCTCAGGCCGCGGAGGACCACCTCGGGGTACGCTTCGTCCAGCGGCGGTGGCCAGAGCGGCTCCATGACCTGGGTGCGGTACTCCCATAGCATCAGGACGATTGGGCTATCAGGCCCGCCTTCGGGGCGTGTGTGGGCGCCGGCGGGGAAGGGTTCCGTCAGCCAGCGCGTCTCCGGGTCGGCGGCCAGGAAGCGGCGCTCTTCCTCGTCCCAGGGCAGGTGCTGGGGGTCGTCCCAGATGAGGAGGGGTGCCTCGCGCCCGACGACGCCTTGCAGGTCCTTGAACGCCACTTTGAGATGCAACTCGGTGTAGACCGGCAGGTCCACGCCCAGCATGGCGCCGACCTGACGCAGGAACGGCCCGGCAGCGTTGACGAAGACCGAGGCCGGGAGTGTCTCCCCGTCTTTCAGGCGGACGCTCCGCACGCGCCCTCCGGCGACCTCCACACCCTCGACGCGCGCCGAGACGAACCGGACGCCGCGCGCTCGCGCCCGCTCCAGCAGGTAGCGCCCCAACTGTTGGGCGCTCAGCCATCCCGCGCGGCGGACGTGCAGCGCGGCGACGGCGCGCTCGGTCAGGTAAGGGAAGTGCTCGCGGATCAGGGCGGGGTCGAGGAGCAAGTCGGCGCCCGTCGGCTGCTCGCGAAACCCCTCCGGCGGGGAGGGGCGGTAGGAAGAGGCTCCGGCGGCGTGGACGCGCAGGGGCCCGGCACCCAGGCGCGAGGTCCGTTCGGCGCGTTCGGTCAGGGCGGGGATTTTGTCCTTTTGGGCGGTGACGTAGAGGTAGCCGCGTCGGTTCATGTGGAAAGCGTTCCCGCTCTCCTCGGCCAGGGCTTCCATCAGGTCAATGCTGCGATTCATCAATGCCAGCATGTCGGGGTCGGGCCACCAGTTGCGGTAGCACTCGGTGGAGCGGTCACTGGTCAGGCTGAGGGGCGGGCGCTCGTCCACGAGAAGGATGTCTTCGACTCCGGCCTGACTCAGGAAGTAAGCCGCGCTTACGCCGGCGATTCCGGCTCCGCAGATGACGACTTCGGGCATGGGATACTCCTGGGTAAGGGAGGGCTTCGAGTCTCCGGATGCTTCCGAAGGCCCGTTCCCAGGGATTATAATGCAGCATCCCACGTATGGAGCGAGATATGGACGCCTCCCTGCTTGCTATCGGTTTTGTGGTCTTTCTGGCGGCATTCACGCAGAGCCTTTCGGGGTTTGGTCTGGCGCTGGTCTCGATGGCGCTATTGCCGGCGTTGGTGGGTATCCGCACCGCGACGGCGCTGGTGGCGCTGATCGCCGTGGTCATCGAGGTGGTGTTGTTGCTGCGTTACCGGCAGGCGCTGGAGTTTCGCGCCATCTGGCGCGTGATGCTGGCCTCGGCGGTCGGCGCGCCGGTGGGGATCGCCTTGTTGCGCGGCCTGGACGAGGGCGTGGCGATGTTCGTCCTGGGGGTGGTGCTTGTGGGGTACGCGTTATACGCCTTGCTGGGGTTACGTTTGCCCAGGCTGGAACACCCCCTGTGGGCATACCTGGCAGGATTGCTGGGCGGGGTGCTCGGCGGGGCGTACAACACGTCCGGGCCGCCGGTTATCATCTATGCCAGTTGCCGTGACTGGCCACCGGAGGTCTTCAAGAGCAACCTGCAAGGGTATTTTCTGTTCAGCAGCACGGTGGTGGTGGTCGGCCATGCGCTGGGGGGCAGTTTCACGCCGGAGGTGTGGCGGCTCTTCTGGCTCAGTTTGCCGCCCATCGCGCTGGGGTTGCTGGCAGGGATGAGTCTGGATCGCTGGCTCAGCCCGGTGACGTTTCGACGGGTGGTACAGGTGTTGCTGGTGGTGATGGGCGTGCGGTTGATGCTGTGATCACGAATGACGCGAATATCACGGATATCACGAATGACGCGAATGACACGAATGGCACGAATAAGGAACACGAATGAGGGCGAATGACGCGAATGGCACGAATAAGTATCGCGAATGGGGGCGAATGACACGAATGGCGCGAATAAGTATCGCGAATGGGGGCGAATGACACGAATGGCACGAATAAGTATCACGAATGGGGGTGAATGACACG
>RFJH01000297.1 GCA_003694975.1 Anaerolineae bacterium
GACGAATGGCACGAAGGGCATGAATAAGTAGCACGAATGAGACGAATAACACGAATGGCACGAATAAACGAATGACACGAATGGCACGAATATCTCCGTCCATCTCCGTTTATCTCTGGTTTGTAGCACGAATGAGGACGAATGACGCGAAGGACACGAATATATCCTTTGTGTCCCTTCGTGTCCTTCGTGTTTAGGTCTAATCTCTATTCATCCGTGTTCATCCGTGTTTATCCGTGTTTATCTGTGGTTTAACCGGCGCCGGGGGCTCCTCTTCTTCCACCCCCACGTCCTCTTCCTTCTCCTCGCGCCGACCGGCGAGCAGGGAGGCGCGCGCCGCCTCCACAGAAGGGACACCCGCACCGTCCAGCGCCTCGCAGACTGCCTCCCACGTCTCCCCCTCCACGAAGCGGAAATCCAGGAAGACGTGGCGACCATAGGGGCCCAATTCGGCATAGAGCCCCTTCTCCCACATCTCGCCGCAGGGACGGATGTATTCCAGGTCGGTGACGTGGTCGCGGAAGACCACGTACCCCTCACGCGGCAACCCCAGCCCCTCGCCCAATGATTTGCGCGCCAGCGAGCCATCCGTTTCGCGATAGGCCACCGATTCGCGCACCCAGCCGCGCGTCCCGGCGTAGCGGTTGTGATAGAGCACCAGGGCGCGCGCTTCCCCCAGGCGGTTGGAAAAAGCGAAGACGTTCTCGTCCACGCGGCCTTCGGGGGTGAAGAAATCGTAGAGATAGAAGTGCTCCACATCGGCGAAGAGGGCGCGGCGGCGCAGCAGGGGGAAGATGAAGCGTTCGTGTCCGCGCACCAGGGCTTCGTCCACGCGCTCATCCCAACGGGGACGGCGAAAGTCCATGCCGTATTTCTCACGAAAGCCCTCGATCTGGCCGTGTCCGAACATCGGCAGCCCCGGCAGCGTGACCATCAACGTGCACACGCCGAAATACTTCTCCGTGGTGCCGAATTGCTCCGCGGCGCTGGCCTCATCGGGGTTGCTCATAAAGTTCACAAAGCGCTTGAGAACCTGCGGATCGAACTCCAGGACGTTCTTCATCACGCTGCGATAATTGGCGTTCTCCTCATCCCGCAGCATGTGCATAAACGCCGAATTGTAGACGCGGTGCATCCCCAGCGTGCGGACGAAATAGCCCTCCATCAACCAGAACGCCTCGGCCAGGAGAAGCGTATCCGGCACCTCGGCGGCGACGCGCTCCACCACCTCGCGCCAGAACTCGCGCGGCATCGCCGCCTCGAACGCGGACCGGGACATGCCGCGCTCAGCCCGAGACGGGATCGCGCCCCCCTCGCCGGGCGCGGGATACCACAACCGCCGGATGTGCCGCTTTGCCAATGTCATGGCGGCGTCGAAGCGGATGATGGGAAAGTGACGCGCCACGTGCAATATCGTCTGGATGACGGCCTCGCGCACTTCCGGCTTGAGATAATCCAGTTGGGCGGTGTCGTTCCAGGGCATGGAGGTACCGTCGTTGCCATGATAGATATAGCGGACATCGCCCGTCTGATAGTCCCGGCGCTGAAAGACCACCGCGGCGTCCGTGCGGTCGTAATAGTGGTCTTCGAGATAGATGCCCACGCGCGGGTCATCGCAGAGATCGGGACCGTTGAACGTGTAGGATGGATAAGGGGGCTCCGAAAGGGAGAGGAAGCGCTCCGGGTGCTCGATTACCCAGCGCGAGTCAATCGCCATGTGATTGGGTACCATATCGGCGGCCAGGCGGATGCCGCGTTGCATGGCGCGGGCGCGCAGGTTCTCCAGGGCTTCCCAGCCGCCCAGGTCTTCTGCGATGGCGTAATCGTAGATGGCGTAGGCCGAGGCGATGGCTTCGGGATCGCCGGTCATCTGCTTGATGCGCTGCGAGGCGCGGCTGCGCTCCCACACGCCGATCAACCACAGACCGGTGAAGCCGCGCGCCGCCAGCCGGTCGAGTTCCTCATCGGGAATCTGATCCAGGCGGGAAATTTCGCGCCCGTAGCGCCGCGTCAGTTGCGCCAGCCAGACGTAGGTGTTCTTGGCGAGCAAAATCAAGCGCGGCATCCATTCGCGGTCGGGACTGTAGCGCGCCGCGCTTTCATCTTCGTCGAAGGTAAGCACGGGCGCCGGTCCCGCCGCGCCGCCTGTGCCCACGCGCCGAATCTCCTCTTTGAGGAAGTCCACACCGCGCAGGAGGCGCTCCAGGAAGTCCTCGCCGAGTTGCTCGCCCCAGCGCCGCGCCACGTATTCCAGTTGACCGATCAGCGAATGCGGCGCGACGCGCGCCGGCGCGCGCAGGACATCGAGCAGAGTCTCCTCGCCGGAGGCGCGGGTCGCCGATTCATGGCGAAAGAACGCCTCCAGGGATTCGACCAGGCGAGCATAGGTCTCATCGGCGCGCAAAAGGGAGTCGTCGAAGAGGGGGCGCAGCGCGGAGGTCGCCGGGTTGTCGTTGTGCAAACGCACGAGAAGCAACGCCCGCACGACGTGCGCGCGGCGACCGGAGCGGCGCGGGGACTCCTCCCCCGCGTCGGCGAAGAGGGACTCGAAGCGGCGTTGGACAACGCGCATCGGAGCGGGACCCAGGCTTCGGTCCAGGTACGATGCGGCGCGCTCGAAGAGGCCGGGATGCGTCTTTTCGTGGAGTCGGATGAGGGCGTGCAGGGCCTCGTCCAGCAGTCCCAGAGCATATAGTTCGGCGGCAGAGACGCCCATCCGGCGCGCGAGGCGACGTGCCCGGCGCAAGTCGTCGAAGCGCAGGTTGTCCACCTGGTAGCGCTCGCGGGCATGACGGGAGAGAGGGGTTTGGGATTCGGTCATCATCGGTACTCGCAAGCATGTCAATCATACCCGATTTCGGGTATACTTGCCTCGTATGCTCCTCGCAGATCCGCAACTGGTCACCGGTATCGCGTACCTTATCGAAGCCGCTCTGTACCTGCCCGTCGTCGTCCTCAGCCTGATTCGGCAGAGGGGGCGCGAGATGACGGCCTACCTGCTCAGTTTTTACGCTCTGGTGGCCGCACTCTTGCAGGTCGCACAAGGGTGGTGGTTCCTCGGCAAGTTTAACGTTGACGCCGAAACATTGCTCTTCCTGCAACACAGTGGCGCGTTCACCCTGGCCCTGCTCCTCGTGCTGCTCCTGCGCGCTTTCGCCCATGTCGAATTCGCCGAATCGCTGGCCGACGCCTTCGCCTGGGAATGGCTGCTCATCGGCGCGGGGTTGTCGGCAGGGCTGATCGTGCTGATTGACCGTCTGCCTTACCTCCCCGCCGTCGTCTGGACGAATGGACAGTGGGTGCTCCCCGGGGAACGTCTGCCCTTCGTCCTCGCGGTCGCGGGCTGGGTGCTGTTCACAGGCGGCGCCATCGTCACGCTGCGGCAGGCCTACCGGAACACGCGTCAGGCGCTCCACCGCAACCGCCTGACGTACTGGGTCCCCATCCTTATCCTGACCATTACCAACGACCTGTTGCTGCTGAGCGAAGTCCAACAGGGGAGCAACATCCTGCGGCTGGCAGCCACGTCGCTGATCGGCTACACGGTGTTGACTCACCACCTACCGGACGTGCGCCAAATCGTTCGCCGCGTGCTCATCTACTTCATCACCACGCTACTCATCGTCACGTTCTACGTCGCCGGTTTCACGGCCTCCCAATATGTCTTCCAGGCCATTCCAGGGTACAACCCCCTCTTTATCGGCGCGGTCATCGCCCTCCTGATGGCATTGATCTTCACCCCCCTCCTGGGTTGGGTGCGGCGACTGGTGGACCACTGGCTGCACATGGACCAAGCCGATCCAGGCCGCACGCTGAACGAGTACGGTCAGAGCATCAGCAACATCCTGGACATGCAACGCCTGGCCTCCATCGCCGTCGGATTGATCATGGAAGCAATGGGATTGCAACGGGGTTTCCTCTTCCTCGTGGACCGGCAGGGCGGCTCCGAAGCGCCCACAACCTACCAACTGCGCTCCGTGCCGGGCGAAGGAGAACAGGGCATTCCACCGCTCACTTTCGCTGAAGACAGTCCCATCGCCCGCTACCTGCTCCGTGAACGACGCCCTCTCCTGCAATACGATATTGACCTGCACCCCGATTTCCGCAAAGCCGGCGAAGAAGAGCGTCGCTGGTTTACCCGCCTGGAGACCGAGGTTTACGTCCCCATCTTCGCCAAGGGTGAGTGGATCGGCCTCCTGGCGCTCGGCCCGAAACTCTCCGGCAACCGCTTCACCGAAAGCGACCTGATTACCCTCAGCGCCCTCGCCAACCAGACCGCCGTCGCCCTGGAGAACGCCCGCCTGGTGGACGACCTGATGCGCCTCAACCGCGAACTGCGCGAGACCACCCGCGCCCTGAATAAAGCCAACCGCGACCTGGAGCGCCTCGACCGCACGAAGTCCGATTTCATCAGCATCGCCTCCCACGAATTGCGCACCCCGCTGACCGTCATCCGAGGCTACACCGAAATGCTCCTCGAAAGCCCGGAAGCCGATGAGACTCTCCGCACCACGCTGCGGGGCATCCACAAAGGCATCATGCGCCTGCACGAGATTATGGACAGCATGTTCGATATCGCCCGCATCGACTCGCGCACCCTGCAACTACATCTGGAAGAGGTGGATATTGCTGCCCTGGTCCGCTCGGTGGCTGCCGAACTCGCCGACCGCGCCGCACAACGCAAACAGACCCTGGCGATCAAACTTCCCGATCTGCCCACCGTCCAGGCCGACCCAAGCGGCCTGCGCAAAGTCTTCTACAACCTGATCGAGAACGCCATCAAGTTTACCCCCGATGGGGGGAAAATCACCGTGCATGGACAGACGACGACCTCCGATACCGGCCCCGGAGAGATGGTCGAGGTCGTGGTCAGCGATACCGGGGTCGGCGTGGACCCGACGTTCCGCGACCTCATCTTCAGCAAGTTCTACCAGCCCGGCGAACTGGACAAGCACTCCACGGCGAAGACGCGCTTCAAAGGTGGTGGCATCGGGCTGGGTCTGGCGCTGGCGAGGGGCATCGTCGAAGCGCACGGGGGACGCATCTGGGTGGAAAGCCCCGGCTACGATGAAGTTCACTTCCCAGGCAGCGATTTCCACGTTCTCATCCCGGTGAAAGCGCACGTTCGCAGCATCACACCCTCTACCCCTCAGCCATGACCTCGCGCCCTACCGCCATCCTCCTTTCCGTCCTTGCATTCATCCTGGTGACGAACGCCTGTGCGCCGAAGCCCTCTCAGGTCGATCCACAAGCCGCCATCGCGTCCGCCGTCTCCGCCACGCTTGCCGCCCTCCCGACGTCCACGCCTCAACCTGTCCCTACCCCTTACCCTTCTCCCACGCCGATCTCGCTGCGCGGTTTGTTCTGCGAATACGCCTTCTGTATCGGGCACCCCGCCGAGATGGCGTTCTACGATGTCCGCGCCGCGCAGGACCAGAAGGCACCAAGCACGTACGAGGAGGGAATGCTCGCGGCCTATAGCCAAAACCTGTTCCTGCTGCTCATCTGGCAGACCGCGCCTCCCGAAAGCGACCCCCAAATCCTGCTCGACCTGATCCTGGACGACGACGTGGACGACCGCAGCGGCAACCTGGACGTGCGCCTGATCGGTCCCCTGAACGTTTTCTACGTCCCGATCACCACCTCCGCCACCCCTCTCCTGCCCCACGGCGGCGCATCCGCGTGGGCATGTGGCGACCGTCTCTTCGCATGGAAAACGTACACCCCTTTCCCCGATCAGGCTGTCCATCTCATGGAAGACGCGCTGACCCGCTTCACATGCGCCCCTCCATCGCAAGTCCCCTGAGCCTCAACCGAAGTATTCCCTCTCTGCCCTCACACCGGAAGCAATGGCTTCCGGTTTTTTCTTTGGTCACATGACCAAAACATGACCCCCGGCACTACACAATGTGACCGCCCACACGGATAATTTTCACCGTAAAAACTCATCACACTCCCAGGTTTGGAGA
>RFJH01000298.1 GCA_003694975.1 Anaerolineae bacterium
ATCGGGAATCACCTGGGAAAAGCCTTCGGTCGGCGCGTGGGGGCGTTCGGTGGGGCCATCTTGCTCCTCATCGGCCTGCGCATCCTCCTTGTCCACCTGGCGGGGGGAGCCTGATTCGATAGCGAAACGCATTGCCAGATCACTGCCTCGGGGTCACTCATTCTGGCGGGTCATGCAGCAAGTGCGAGGGGATTTCCGGATACGTTCTCTACAATCCTGATATACAATATTACCGACTTCTGCCATCTCTCACCGGATTTAAGGAGGAATCATGGCTCTTCTCGTTTCTCTCTTCTTCGGCTTCGTGCCTATGTTTCTCTTCGCCTACATCATCTATTGGCTCGACCGCTATGAAAAAGAGCCAAAGTCGCTGCTCGGTGCAGCCTTCTTCTGGGGCGCCGTCATTGCCGCAGGAGGCGCTTTCATCATCAACACGGCGCTCGGAGTGGGCGTCTACCTCTTCACCGGCTCCGAATCCGCCGCCGACCTGACCACCGGCTCGCTTATCGCTCCGGTAGTGGAGGAAAGCCTGAAGGGCATTGCCGTGCTGATCGTCTTTTTCTTCTTCCGCAACGAGTTCGATTCCATTCTGGATGGGATGATTTACGCCGGCATCACGGCCCTGGGCTTCGCCGCTACGGAGAACGCGTTCTATATCTACGATCATGGTTTCTTAGACAATGGCTGGGTGGGGCTATTCGTGCTGGTCTTTATCCGTGTCATCCTGGTCGGATGGCAACATCCTTTCTACACCGCCTTCACCGGTATCGGTCTGGCCGTCGCCCGCATGAACCGCTCAACGCTCGTGCGCATCATCGCCCCAATGCTGGGCTTTGGCATGGCCATCTTCGCCCACGCCCTGCACAACACCCTGTCATCCTTCCTGGAAGGCCTCTCTGGTCTCGCCATTGGTACCTCCCTGGACTGGATCGGCTGGTTCTTCATGCTTATCTTTGTCATCTGGGTCATCCGCCGCGAAGGGGCTCTGCTCGCGCGGCATCTCCGCGAGGAGGTAGAGGCCGGGCGGATGAGTGAGGCTCAATACCGCACAGCCATTTCATCCTGGGCGCAGATGCGCGCTCGCCTCTCTGCGCTCACCTCCGGGCGCTATCGTGCAACGGCGCGCTTCTATCAGGTCTGCGGAGAACTGGCGCACAAGAAAGAGCAATACAGTCGCCTCGCCGAACACGAACATCAGGTCACCATCGAACACCTGCGCGACGAACTATCTCAACTGTCCTCCGCCGCTCAGGCCTGAATGTGGTAGAATCTCCTCTGCAAGCCGCCCCCGTAGCTCAGCGGATAGAGCGTCGGCCTCCGGAGCCGGAAGCGCCGGTTCGAGTCCGGCCGGGGGCGCTGCAGTGACCACAAACGCCCCGGGCTTCCCCGGGGCGTTCTGCTTTGGGGTGTCCACCTCTCCACTTTAGCCGTAAAACGCCCGGATGTTGGGCAGAAGGTACTCGTCGAAGAAGCGATCCACATCGTAATCCGGTGCCCAACCCCAGTCGGCGCGCGCCGCCGAGTCGTCCACGGCCTCCGGCCAGGAATCCACAATGCCCTGTCGCCGCGCGTTCACCCGAAACGTAATCTCAGCAGCCGGGAACGCCTGCAAGGCACGCTGTCGAAATTCTTCTGCCGTTGGGCTGAAAGCGCCCACGTTATAGACAGCCCGTGTCAGTTGCTCACGAGGTGCTTCGGTGAGCATGAGTAACGCCTTGATCCCATCCGGCATGGCCATGAACGGGATACGCGTATCGGGGCGCACAAAACAGGCGTAGGGCTTCCCCTGAGCGGCAGCATGCAGCATCTCCGGCCCATAATCGCTCGTCCCACCGGTGGGCAGCGTAAACGCGCTTACCAACCCCGGAAATCGCACGGCGCGGAAATCGAGCATCACCGGCGGGCTGGGGTCCAGGTGACGTTGCTGATAGAACCGGCTGTAATAAACCCCCAGTTTCTCACAATACAGTTTGTTGCACCCGTACATGGTGTGTGGGTCGTTCCATTCCTCCTCCCGCACGCGTCCTGCAGCGGTCTTCGTCTCCACATCCGGCAGTCCGTAGACGGCGATCGAACTGGGGAAGATGAACTTCACCGCCTTGCCGTATTTCGCCGACTTGTACGCCGCCATCTGGAGCAGCATCATCGTCCCCTCCACATTAATACGATGAGCCGCTTCCGGATCGGTCTCGGCTTTCGAGGAGAGGGAAGCGGCCAAGTGGAAGATGATATCGAAATCGTAGTCATAGAACTGCTTCGCCGTGTGGAGCAGGTTCCCCCGGACGTGCTCCTGCGGTAACCCCTCGAGGGTCTTCGGCAACGGTCTCAGGTCTGCGGTGACAATGCGGTATCCCCCTCGCTGTGCCAACGCTTGTACGAGCGCCTGTCCGATCTCCCCACAGGCACCGGTGACCAGAACTACTCGTTCACTCATGGACTTCTCCTTTGTGCTAGAATGAAAGAGCGCGCCGTATCGTGACGCTCTTCTCAATTGTACAACACCTGTGACGGCACAACGCATCTCACGAACCCCCTCCCCCATGACGCTCCCCCGCCCGAACGTCTTCGCCTCGCTCTTGACCCTGGCCTTCACCCTGACCCTCAGCGCCTGCGCCGCCCTGAGCCGACCCCTCGCGACCGCGACCCCTCGCCCCCCGACCGCGACTCTCATCCCGACGGCGACCGTGCTGTGGTTTCCCCCCTCGGCCACCCCCTCGCCCAGGCCTACCTTTGCTCCCTCTCCCACGAAAGCAATGCTTGTCGGCCTCGGGCCGCTTCTCTTCCGCGATACCTTCACCTCCCCTGACTCCTGGACGACCGCCGCCTCCGACCAGGGCAGCGCAGCCATCAGCCGCCGGCGCCTCACCCTGGCCGTCCAGCCCGGCATCTACCTGATCAGCCTGCAACAGGAACTCACCCTGAGCGACTTCTACGCCGAAATCACGGCACGCCCCAGTCTGTGCCGCGGCGCGGACGAGTACGGTATGCTCTTCCGAGCCAGCGCCGTGGCCTACTACCGCTACGCCCTGGCCTGCGATGGCACGGTGCGTCTGGAGCGTATCAGCGTCAGCGAGCGGCATGTCCTCATCCCCACCACTCCCAGCGGAGACGCTCCGCGCGGCGCGCCCGGAGAAGTCCGCCTGGGGGTCTGGGCCGCAGGAGAAGAAATGCGCTTCTTCCTCAACGGGCACTACCAGTTCTCCGCCTGGGACCCCAACCTCCCCTCCGGGACGCTGGGCGTCTTCGTCCGCGCCGCCGGGGAGACCCCCGTCACAGTCGTTTTCACCGACCTGGTTGTCTACGCCGTCACCTACGCCAGCCCCACGCCCACCCTCACGCCAACCGCAACCCCACGCCCCACGCGCACACCGAGCGCCACACCCTGACCCCACCGATAGGTGAGACCCTGCCCTTCACGAATCGCCTCAACGACCTCGACGCCAAAACCTGGCTCAAATTCCAGAAATCCTGGTTCGTCCACAATCCTCCGCCGCGCCGCAAGGACGTCCTTGTCCATCCGGCGAAGTTCCCCGAAACCCTGGCTCAGGAATTCATCGAGTTCTTCACCAAACGCGGCCAGACCGTGCTCGATCCGATGGTCGGCACGGGCAGCGCGTTGATCGCCGCCCTGCGCGCCGGGCGGCACTCCTACGGCATCGAACTCAACCCCAAATACGCCGAGATCGCGCGCCAACTGGTGGCCGAAGAGCGCGCCGCCCTGGGCGAGGCCGCGCAGGGGCTCGCCGCCGAGGTCATCACGGGCGATGCGGCCCGCGTCGCGGAGTACGGCCTGCCGACAATCGATTACGTCATCACCTCACCGCCCTACTGGGATATGCTCCATGCTCGCGGCGCGGAGACGCAGAAAAAACGCCGTTCCGCCGCCGATCTGGACGTGGTCTACTCTGATGACCCCAACGACCTGGGCAACATCCACGATTACCATGCCTTCCTGGAGAAACTGGTCGCCATCTACGCGGCCCTCAAGCCCCTCCTGCGCGAACGCGCCTACCTGACCATCATCGTCAAGAACGTGAAAAAAGGCGGCAAAATTTACCCTCTGGCCTGGGACCTCGCTCGCGCCCTGGGTGAGATCTACGCCCTGAAGGACGAGAAAATCTGGTGCCAGGACAACCAGCGCCTGGCTCCTTACGGCATCGGCAACGCCTGGGTCAGCAACACGTTCCACCACTACTGCCTGCAATTCCGTAACGAATAATTCCCCACCATGCTCTCCGCCTCTGATTTCATCCGCCTCCCTTACACTCCTGACCTGACCAAAGGCGGCATCGCCTACGCCTGTCGCTCATTGCACTACACGTACAATCGCATGGGAGGCTCGACCATCTCCCGTCTGCGGCGCATCGTCGGCGGTGTGGCTGTGGAACTCGCCTTCCGCCGCACCCTCGGCGAGTTGGGTGTCCCTTTTGATGTCCTCGGTGCGACTCCTTTCACCGACCCCGACCGCTACGATGTCGCCCTGGGCGGTCGCCGCTGCGACATCAAGAGTTTCCTCATCACTCGCCGCGAGCAGATCCGCGCCTTGCGGCAGGATCCCACTCTCCTCTTGCAGGCTCCCGCGCTCGTGCCGTTCGACCAGGTCAACGCCGAGGGGCATAGTGACGAGGACCTGTACATCTTTGCCTTCACAACAGCCCTTGTCACGTCCTCGCGCACCGACCTGGAGAAAGCCCTCGCCGCCGGACAGCCCATTCACCTTATCCATGCCATGCCGAAAGGATGGGCGCGCCCTCGATTGTGGCGTTCCCTGGGGAGACTGGCTCTGAAAAGTGAGGATGGCCCTCCCCTCGAACTCGAACTCGGCGGGCAGAACGCAGCGCGCGAATTCATCTCCTGCCGCGTTTCTTTGCCACCACGCCAACGCGTTGAAATTGAGGTGGAGTTCTACGCCCTGGCCTATTTACATCCATCTGCTTTACCGCATGGAAGAGTTGGTATTCACAGCCCAACACGAGAGGAGACTTACATCATCCCTCCCTACCGCTGGGGGAATATCTGGGTGTATGGGATGGATATCCTGCTCACCGGTTACATCACACGCGCCGAATTTCGTCGCCGCGCCCGGAAAATTCCCGCCGGGAGCCGCGTCTATCAATACAACCGCACGCGCACGAAGAACCTCGCCGTGCCCGTGGAAGAGTTAAGGCCCCTGGGCGAACTCCTGGCGCGTGTGAAGGCCTGGGAGGCCGGGCGCCATCCCGGCTGATCCATCCCCTCGCCTGCATCGAAAACCGAATTGTTTCCGGAGTGCGTCCGTCAGGGCACGTATCCAGTCGCGTCCCGAGTAGCGTCGCAAGCGCGTATCGAGAGGCTCTCCACGGTGCGATACCCGCCGGCACTCGCGTCCCGAGTAGAGCACGTAGTGCTCGTATCGAGGGACGCTCGACCTATTTCGAAGAGCAAATCAATCGCTTGTGGCGACTCATCAACATACCTCATGGGC
The DNA here is from genome assembly GCA_003694975.1 of Anaerolineae bacterium. Taxonomy (GTDB): domain Bacteria; phylum Chloroflexota; class Anaerolineae; order Anaerolineales; family Villigracilaceae; genus J097. The sequence continues at coordinate 5,465 of RFJH01000298.1, forward strand.
ATCGCAAAAACCGGGCCGAGATAGAAGTAGCCCGACGTGAACATCAAAGGCCTGGTCAAAACCGCCAAAGACGCAGTCGAGTTGGCAGAGAAGGTGCTGAAATAAGAGACAAAAGCCCCCAGAGGGGGGCAGGCGGTCGTCATGTTCCACCTTCCGATGTGACTACGGGCGAGCGCTCTCCTCCACCACTTGCGAAACCCGGGTGGAATGCTCCC
>RFJH01000299.1 GCA_003694975.1 Anaerolineae bacterium
GATCTCCGCCGCCTCGTAGACGCGACGTTTGATTTCTTCTTTGGGCACCTTGCGCAGTTTCAGGCCAAAGGCCATGTTGTCAAAGACGTTCATGTGGGGATAGAGGGCATAGGACTGGAAGACCATGGCGATATCGCGGTCCTTTGGGGGGACATCGTTGACCACGCGGTCTCCGATAAGAATTCGCCCCTCCGAGATTTCCTCCAGTCCGGCAAGCAGGCGCAAGGAGGTGGTCTTCCCACAGCCCGATGGGCCGACCAGGACGAGGAACTCTTTATCGTCTACGTGGATGTTCAAGTCGTTGACGGCGACGGTCTCACCAAACCGTTTGGTCACATGATCGTATGTCACGCTGGCCATGCGTATCCTCCATTGCGGTAGAACCCTGGCATTGGTACGATTATACACCAGTTTTCCAAAACGTTTTGGATTTTTAAGAAAAAAACGGCGGTCGCCCCGACGACCGCCGCTCTTTCTCATCAAGCCTTACGCTGGCGCAATGCGCTCCAGCCGGCGTAACGGGCGCTCTCGCCCAGTTCGGCTTCGATGCGCAGAAGTTGATTGTACTTCGCCACGCGGTCGGAGCGGGCCGGCGCGCCGGTCTTGATCTGACCGGTGTTCAGGGCGACGGCCAGGTCGGCGATGGTGGCGTCCTCCGTCTCGCCGGAGCGGTGCGAGGTCACGGCCCGCCATCCGGCGCGGTGACACAGTTCCACGGCCTCGATGGTCTCGGTCAGCGTGCCGATCTGATTGACCTTGACGAGGAGGGCATTGGCGGCTTTTTCCTCGATGCCGCGCCGCACACGCTCGGGGTTGGTCACCAGCAAGTCGTCGCCCACAATCTGGATTTCCTCCCCCAGTTCACGCGTCAGGAGTTTCCAACCTTCCCAATCGTCCTCGGCGAGACCGTCTTCCAGGGAAACAATGGGGTACTGCGAGACCCATGATTTCCAGAAAGCGACCATCTCCTCACTGCTCAGCGTGCGGCCTTCACGACGCAGATGATATTTCCCCTCTTCGTAGAACTCGGAGGCCGCCGGATCAAGGGCGAGGGCGATTTGTTCGCCGGGTTCGTAGCCCGCTTTTTCGATGGCCTCCAGGATGACCTCGATGGCCTCCTCGTTCGCCTTGAGCGCGGGTGCGTAGCCGCCCTCGTCACCGACCAGGGTGGCGTAGCCGCGCGCCTTCAGCACACCTTTCAGGGCGTGATAGACTTCCGAACCCCAGCGCAGGGCTTCGGCGAAGGTCGGCGCACCGAGGGGCATGATCATGAACTCCTGCATGTCGGTGGATTGCCACCCCGTGTGCGCCCCGCCGTTCAGGATGTTCATCATCGGCACGGGCAGGACGTGGGCGTGCACGCCGCCTATATAACGATAGAGCGGCAGCCCCAACGCGTTGGCCGCGGCTTTGGCAACCGCCAGGCTGACTCCCAGAATGGCGTTGGCGCCCAGGTTGGACTTGTTCGGCGTGCCGTCCAGGGCGAGGAGTTCGCGGTCAATGGCGCGCTGCTCGGTCGCGTCCCAGCCGAAGAGGGCCTCGGCGATGGGACCGTTGACATGGGCGACGGCGCGGGTCACGCCTTTGCCGTTGTAACGCGCCGCATCGCCATCGCGCAGTTCCAGTGCCTCGTGTTTGCCGGTCGAAGCGCCCGAGGGGACGGCGGCGCGTCCCCAGGCTCCATCGGCCAGAAGAACCTCGACTTCCACGGTCGGGTTCCCGCGCGAATCGAGGATTTCCAGGGCGGAGATGCTTTCAATTGTGGTGTCCATTTTCTTCTCCGGGGGTTAATCTCTGTGAAACTAAGTATAATCCAATGGCTCATCTTCAAAAAGTGTGCCGTTGGGTCGGCGGGGGCACGCCCTCGCGCGACCCATTGCATCCTTTAGATACACGAGCCAATCCAAGCCGGTTCTCTGGAGGCATCCGTGACCCTCACCGCTGCAAACGAGTTCGACCCACGCGATCGCAAGCGTTTCCGCTTCGAGATGACACCCTTCCGCGCCTTTCTGACTTTCACTCTGACGCGCCTCTTCCGTCTCGTCATGGACTTGCACGTGGAAGGGCTGGAGAACTTTCCGCTTGAGGGGCCGGTCATCGTCGCCGCGAATCACGTGACTAATTTCGACGTCTTCCCTATGCAGATGGCCTTGCCGCGTCCCATCTTTTTCATGGGGAAAGCGGAACTCTTCAAGAACCCGATCATGGACGCCGTTTTACGCAACCTGGGCGCGTTCCCCGTCTATCGAGGCGAACGCGATCAATGGGCCATCCGCCATGCCCGAAAAGTGCTCGAACACGGCCAGACCCTGGGCATGTTCCCGGAAGGGACGCGTAATCGCGGCCGTGGCCTGCGCGTCGGCAAGACGGGCACGGCTCGCCTGGCGATTGAGATGGGCTGTCCCATTGTGCCGATGGCCGTCGTCGGCAGCGACCGCATTTTGAAGACCCTGCCACGCCGCGCCGATGTGCGCATCACCCTCCTGCCGCCTCTTGTGCCCCAGGTGGGAGATACTCCCCTGGAATTGACCGACCGCCTGATGTACGCCATCGCCTCCGCCCTGCCGCCGCAAATGCGCGGTGTGTACGCGGAGCGGGTGAAGGGGTTTGGGGATTAGGATAGGGCGTTGATCAGCAATCCCAGGGCAACGGCGATGCCAATGCAAATCAGGCAAGCCAGGGCCAGTTTACGAAAAGTGTCCTTGCGCTCGTTCACGGAGTCCTCCTTCACGAGATTCCAGCGCGCTGTTTGGCCGCTTTCATGAAGCCCACGAACAGGGGGTGAGGGCGCATGGGACGGGAGAGGAACTCGGGGTGGAACTGACTGCCGAGCATGAAGGGGTGGTCGGCGATTTCGGCGATCTCCACCAGTTTCCCGTCCGGCGAGACACCGGACATAACCATGCCGTGTTTTTCCAGCGCTTCACGGTAAGCGTTGTTCAACTCAAAGCGGTGACGATGACGTTCGTCCACCTGGGAGACGCCGTAACATTCAGCAGCCTTTGAGCCGGGGCGTAGCACGCAGGGATATAGCCCCAGGCGCATCGTGCCGCCCATGTCGGTGATGGCGCGCTGTTCCAGCATCAGGTCAATCACGGGATGTGTGGTGCTGCGGTCGAACTCGGTAGAGTTGGCGTCCTCATAGCCCAGTACGTTGCGGGCGAATTCCACCACCATCAGTTGCATTCCCAGACAAAGGCCGAGATAAGGCACCTTGTGTTCGCGCGCGTATTGTGCCGCCTGGATTTTGCCCTCGATGCCGCGCGAGCCGAACCCTCCCGGCACCAGGATGCCGTGCGCGTTCCTGACATCTTCCCAGCCCTTCCCTTTTTCCAGGTCTGCCGAATGGACCCAGGCGATCTCTGCTTCCACGCCCAGGGCAAGGGCCGCGTGGCGGACTGCCTCGCGCACGGACATGTAGGCATCGTGCAACTCCACGTATTTGCCCACCAGGGCGATGCGCACAGTCGGTTTTTTGCGCCTCACCTCGGCCACCAGATGCTCCCAGGGTTTCCAGTTGGGTTTTCGGGTGCTTTGCAGGCCTAGTTTCTCTACCAGATAGTCTCCCACGCCTGCTTTCTCCAGGAGCAACGGCACTTCGTACAGGACGCGGGTCGTTGTCATGGGGATCACGGCGCGCTTTTCCACGTCGCAGAAGAGGGCAATTTTATCACGCAGGCTGTCGTCCATCTCGTGGTCGCTGCGGGCGATGATCATGTTCGGGGAGATACCGATGGAACGCAGCGCGGCCACCGAATGCTGGGTGGGCTTTGTCTTTAATTCTCCGGTGGCACCGATGTAGGGCAGCCAGGTGACGTGGATAAAGAAGACGTTCTCGCGCCCGATCTCGTTGCGCATCTGGCGCAGTGCCTCGAGGAAAGGCTGCGACTCGATATCTCCCACCGTGCCGCCGATTTCCACCAGGACGACCTCCGCACCGGTCTCCTTGGCGACCAGGCCGATGCGACGCTTGATCTCGTTCGTGATGTGTGGAATGACCTGGATGGTGCCGCCCAGATAGTCACCTCGACGCTCTTTGGCAATCACTTCGGCATAGACCTGGCCGGTCGTGAAGTTGCTTACCCGGCTCAGGCGGATGTCAATGAAGCGTTCGTAGTGCCCCAGGTCGAGGTCCGTTTCCGCCCCGTCGTCCAGCACATAGACCTCCCCGTGCTGATACGGGGACATCGTGCCCGGGTCCACGTTGATGTAGGGGTCCAGTTTTTGTACCGCAACGTGAAAGCCGCGTTCTTTGAGCAACAAGCCGGTTGCTGCGGCTGTCACCCCTTTGCCGACCGAACTGACCACACCACCGGTGAAAAAGAGATATTTTGTGGTCATGGCGTGTTACCTTCTCCTTATCATGGAGTGAAAAGACGATGGGGAGGGCGCTTTGGCCCTCCCCATAGGGGATTTTGACCGTTATGAGAGCACAGAGGTGTGTGGCTTTTCATCCAACCAGTTTCAGCAAATCCTCGGCGGCGCGACGCATTTCCAGAAAGATCAACCCCAGTTTGGCCTCCTGACGTGCCAGGGCGGTCAACACGGCTTCCTCGCCAACAGAGGTCAGCACGATGAACCCCTGATCGCCTTTGATGTATACCTGTTCCAGACCACCCCGGCCCAGTTCGCCCGCGATGCGCTCACCCAGGCTAAGCATGGCGGCAGACATCGCCGAGACGCGGTCCTCCTCCACTTCGGCGGGCAGAGCGGAGGCCATGATCAAACCATCCACGGAGACGACGGCAGAGGCTTCAATGTCCGGCGCGGCGGCCTGCATGGCGCGCAGGCGTTCGACCATCTGTTCGCTGCGAGATTTGCTCATAGCAGAGGTACTCCTGAGGGCGCGATGTTTTGTATCAGTTTACCATAATTTTGCCATAAGAAGAGGGTGAGCGAAATGGATTTGTTATGTTTCCATCCCCATCCATCGCCCCTCGTCCATTGTCCACTGTCCATTGTCCACTGTCCACCGTCCACTGTTCACTGTTCACTGTTCACTGCCCATCGTCCACTGCCTCCACCTTTTGTGCTAAACTTAACCTTTGCCATGAAACACGCCATCTTGCTGGGCTTGCTGCTTCTTCTCACCTTTCTGGTTTCTCCCGTCTATGCTCAAGAAACTGCGGGAGGGATTGCCATTGTCGCACCTTCCGAAGGTGAGGTCATCTTTGGCGCAGTGCCCATCATCGGCACCACCGATGTGGAAGGTTTCCTCTCTATGGAGATCGCCTTTGCCTTCGCCGATGACCCCGCTACCTGGTTCGTCATTTGGAGCAGCGATCAACCCGTTCGTGATGGTCCTCTGACTACCTGGGATACCACCACCCTCACCGACGGGCGCTACACCTTGCGCCTGCGCGTCTTCCTCGAGGATGGTTCCACGCTGGAGACGTTCGTGAAAGACCTGCGTGTGCAGAACACTACCCCTACCGAGACCCCGACTCCGACCGACACACCCCCTCCAACGGCGACAGTTCCGCTTCCCTCGACACCGCAGCCTGCTACCCTGACCCCGACGCCGTATCCAACTCCGACGCCTCTCCCTCTGAATCCGGCTACCCTCACACCGGACGATTTCCTCCTTGGCCTGGAGCGCGGCGTGCTGATTACCTTGCTCTCCTTCCTGGTTATCGGTCTTATCTTGCGCTTACGTCGTCATTGACGCTTGCTTGCCCTATGACAACTGTTCCCTTTCTCCTTATCGGCCTAGGTAATCCGCGTCGCGAATATCGCGAAAACCGCCACAACGTGGGCTTTATGGTCATTGACCGCCTCTCGGTGCGGCTGAACGCCTCGCTTA
>RFJH01000300.1 GCA_003694975.1 Anaerolineae bacterium
ACTCTACGGCGTGCCGGTCTACGAGACCGGGGTAGGCTTCAAATACGTCGCCCCGAAGATGCTCGAAGTGGATGCCCTCATCGGCGGCGAGGAGAGCGGCGGCTACGCCTTCCGTGGCAACGTGCCGGAGCGCGACGGCATCCTGGCCGGTCTCTACTTCCTGGATTTCATGGTGCAGACCGGCAAAAAGCCCTCCGAACTGCTCGATCTCCTCTTCGAGAAAGTCGGCGGGGCGCACTACTACAAACGTATCGATACCCCCTTCCAGGGCGATAAACAGGCCCGAATCGAACGCATCCTCGCCGCCAACCCGAAGACCATCGGCGGCCTGCGCGTGACCGATTTCGTCACCATTGATGGCTACCAGTTCCGCCTGGAAGACGGCGGATGGCTCCTCATCCGCTTCAGCGGCACCGAGCCGATCCTGCGCGTCTACTGCGAGACCACCCACGCCGATAAAGTGGACGCCATCCTCCAGGACGGTCTGAACATCGCCGGTATCCAACAGTAACACCCGACCATCCGACCGCCCGACCACTCGACCACCCGACCACTCGACCACCCGACCATCCGACCTTTTGACTACCGGCCACTTCACCGTGATACTTACCGACACCCACTGCCACCTGGACTTTAACCGCTTCGACCCTGACCGAGACGAGGTACTGGAACGCGCCGCCCGCGCCGGCCTGAGGCGCATCCTGGTCCCCGGCATCCACCTGGATTCCAGCCGCGCCGCCCTCGCCCTCGCCGAGAGTCATCCCATGCTCTACGCCGCCGTCGGCGTCCATCCCAACGACGCCCTGACCTGGGACGAGGGCACCGCAGAGGCCCTACGACGCCTCGCCCGTCACGAGCGCGTGAAAGCCATCGGCGAGATCGGGCTGGATTACTACCGTCAGCGCGCCCCGCGCGAGGTGCAACAACGTGTCTTGCGAGAACAACTTGCCCTGGCCGCCGAATTTGGCCTGCCCGTCGTGCTGCACATGCGCGAGGTCGCCGACGCGCGCGAGGAGGACGGTCCCTGCGCGCGGGACTTGATGAGCATCCTCCGGGAGTGGGTCAACGGCCTCAGGTCGAAGGGCGATCCGCTCGCGCAGCGTCCCGGCGTGTTACACTCGTTCAGCGGTTCGCTGGAGACGGCGCGCGAGGCAATCCGTCTTGGGTTCTACATCGGCGTCACCGGCCCGGTGACCTTCAAGAACGCCCAACGCAGGCAGCAAATCGTCGCTCAACTGCCGCCGGAACGCCTGCTGGTCGAGACCGATGCACCATTCCTGGCGCCCCACCCCTATCGGGGCCGGCGCAACGAACCATCCTTCGTACGCTGGATAGTCGATAAAATCGCACAACTTCACTTCGAAGACCAGGAGCGTGTCGCTGCTATCACCACCGCCAACGCCGAGCGACTCTTCTCCTGGGGAGAGCAGGATTGAGCACAACCACGTTTTTGACCCCGGTACAAGAGCAAATCTATCTCGTCGAGGAGCGGATGCGTGCCCAGGCGAACGAGGAACATCACCCCGACCTGCGCGCCGCGTTGAACCACCTGATCTCCGCAGGAGGCAAGCGCGTCCGCCCCACGGTCGTATTGCTGGTAGGCAACATGCTCGGTGCGCCCCCCGAACGCCTGATCGCTCTCGGAGCGGCCATCGAGATGCTACACACCGCTACCCTCGTCCACGATGACCTGATTGACGGTGCGCTCCTGCGGCGCGGTATCCCCACGCTGAACTCGCAATGGTCGCCCGCAGCCACCGTGTTGACCGGTGACTTCATCTTCGCCCGCGCCGCCAAACTCGCCGCCGAGACCGATTCCGTCGCCGTGATGAAGCACTTCGCCGAGACCCTGGCCATCATGGTCAACGGCGAATTGGCGCAGATGTTCGATGCGCGCGGGATCTACGACCGCACGCACTATTACAAGCGCATCTACGCCAAGACCGGCTCCCTCTTCGAACTTGCCAGCCACGCCGCGGCTTTGCTGTGTGATGTCGGCACAGACGTTCGGGAGCGGATGCGGCAATACGGCTATAACATCGGCATGGCATTTCAAATCGTGGACGATATCCTGGATTTCGTCGGCGATACCGCCACCCTCGGCAAACCCGCCGGATCGGACCTCCTCAATGGCCTGGTCACCCTCCCTGCGCTCTACTACATCGAAGCCAACCCGGATGACCCCAACGTCCGCCTCCTGGCAAAAGGCGAATACCATAACACCGCTCGCATGAAAGAACTCATCGAGTCCATCCGCCATAGCGAAGCCATCCGGCAATCCCTGGACGAAGCGGGACAATTTACCCGGCGCGCTCTGGAGGCCCTTGCCGATCTCCCGACCGGAGTCGAGCGGCAGGCGCTGGAAGACCTGGCCCATTACATCATCGAACGCCATGTATAGCACGGTAATGACTATGCGAAAACCGCTTGACTGAGGCCTCCGGTTGTGCTAGAATGAATTCAACAACATCTCTTTAAAGGTCTCTATACGGTGTATTACCCCCCTCACCCATTGCGGCTTAACGTCGGTTTCCTCATCGGTCAACCGGTCGGTTACAGCCGCGATTTTCATTTTGAATACGAGGCCGTCCGCCTCGGAGACGACCTGTTCCTGGAAGAGTTCACGGGCACCGCGCACATCAGCAGCACCCACCAGGG
>RFJH01000301.1 GCA_003694975.1 Anaerolineae bacterium
CTCCACGACCGCGCCGAGGAGCATGTAGTTGTAGTTGGAGTACTCGAAATCCGTGCCGGGGGCACGGCGCAGGGACAGGTCCGCAAGTTGACGCAGGCGCGCTTCCAACGTGAACTCGCCGGGACGGTCCCACATCGGGCGGGTGCTGTCGTTATAGCCCAGGCCGCTGTTTTGGTTCAAGAGATGACGGATGGTGATCTGGGTTGCTGCCTGCGGGTCGGCCAGGGTAAACCAGGGTAGATAGGTCTGGATGGGGGCATCCAGGTCGAGACGGCCTGATGCGACCAGTTGCATGATGGCCAGCGCAGTGAAGCCCTTGCTGACCGAGCCGATGACGAAGGGCGTCTGTGGGGTGACAGGTGTTCCATCGTTGGCGCGGCCATAACCGGCGGTGTACACTACGTTGCCATCTCGAACGATGCCGACCGCCAGAGCGGGGATGCGGTCGGCGTGGGCCTGGGCAGCGAGGTAGGTATCAAGAGTGGCAAAGTCCGCGCCGGGGGCGGCGAGGGCGGGGGCAGCCAGGAGCAGCACAAGCGCCAGGGCGAGGAGGAAAAAAGAAGAGCGTGGGCACATGGGTTTCACTCCGTCGCATTGGGAAGGCAACTTCCGGCCTTCTTGTGCTCTCTACCGGAGAGGTCCTCGATTGTGGATAGGGAGCGGTTCCCCATCGCCTCGAGCGGAGGGGTGAGCCTGGCGAATCTCGCAAAAAGGCAAGTGAGTCTATCCGCAAATTCAGATAAGAGAGCACGTCTGCCGGATACGACGTTTTCAGGTGAGGGGAAGCAAGTGGTAGGATGCTGAAGCCCAGGGCCAGAAAAAGGGCGATCATGCCCCTTCGGGGGCTTTCATGGGGTAAATTTTCTCCCACTCGTCGCGCAGGATGTTGCCCAGGATTTTATCCGGTTCGCCCTGGGCAGGCAACACGTCGCCATCCGGTTCGACGTAGAGCCAGACGCGCCCCGCTCCCTCGGGGACCTCGTCGTCCACCACTTCCAGCGCGACCGGGTTCTGCGCCGAGTAGGGGACGGGCAGGTCCCAGCGCAGGGTGAGGCCGAGTTCGGCGGCGCGGTTGCTCAGGCTTTGCAGGGTCTCGTTGAGGGATGGATCAGAGGCGCTCAGGGAAAGGCTGGTGACCTCCAGTTCGGCCAGTCGCTCCAGGGTCTCCCCGGCTTGTGGGGCGTTCTGTGGCGTGAGGGTGAGATGCACGGTGACGAAGAGGTCTTCGGGCATGATGGTCTCCAGTGCTTTCCAGGAGGCCGGGTTCTCGTTTTGCAAGACGAAGAGCAGGTGGTCCAGGCCGGTCTGGAGCAGGGTGTTCAGGTAGTCGCGGTCGGCCAGTTTGAGGCCGTCGGAGAGCAGGCCGCTGACCATGCCCAACCCTTCGGCGTGGGCGATGAGTTCGGGGAGGTCTTCACGCAGGGTGGGTTCGCCGCCGGTGAAGGTGACGTGTGGGATGCCCACCGCCCAGGCTTTCTCCAGGATTTTCTTCCACTCCTCGGTGGTCAGTTCACGGTCGACGCGTTTCGTCGGGGCGTATTCCGCTTTTGAGCCGGGGGGGAGGCGGTAGGTCAGGGCGCAGTCGAGGCGCAGGGGAGCGGTCAGTTCGGCGGAGTGGGGAGCGATCCGGTCGAAGTCCAGGAAGGCGACGGGGTCCAGGTCGGGGGTCTCGATCAGGGTCTCGATGCGCTCGACGAAGTCCTGGTAGTCTTCCAGAGCGATGCCTTTGCTGATGCGGTAGCGGGAGGCGATCTGACGCGCCGCTTCCTCCGGTGGAGTCCCTTTGATGAAGTGGTAAGCGTACTCGGCGGCGGTCTTGTTCAAATGTAAAACGGTGGAGGCATTGACGATCAGGATGCCGCTGCCGTCCTTGTGCAGGCGCAGGTGGACGCGGTAGGGCGCCTTATCTTCCGGCGCGACTTGCAGGTGATGGATGCCTTCCGGCAGGGGTTTCACACGGGCAAAACGGTCGGCGAGGCGATTGAAGATTTTCATCGGGAGCCTCCAGGGTTAACGGGATGGGAGGGTGGCGGGTTGGAAAGTGAGAGGGCAGCCGCCGCCGCATTCGGCGAGGAGGGCACAATCGGTGCACTTTTCGGGCAGCCCCTGCCGCTCACGCAGGCGGACGGCGAGGGGATGATTCCAGATGGAATCCCACTCATCGAGCAGGATGTTGCCGAGCGGACGGTAGTAGGACTGGCAGGGCAGCACGGCGCCATCCGGCTCGAGGCACATGTTGTAGAGGGCGGCGGTGCAACCTTTCACGCCCAGGTCGAGTTGCATGGGGTCGAAATGGCAGTATTGAGTGGGGGTGTACCAGATCAGGCGCTGGCCGTGCTCTTCGGTCTTCCGGCGGGCGGTTTCGAGCAGCGGCGCCAGGTCGCCCTCCGGAAGGCCGGTGCCGACCGTCGCGCCGCGCCCTGAGTAAATGAGGGCGTTCAATCCCACCGTCGGGACACCCAGTTTGGCCAGGAAATCGAGCGTCTCCGGGATGGTGTGGACGTTGGTACGCAGCATGGTGGTGTTGGTCATCACGTAGAGCGGGGTGGCCAGGACGTTGCGCAAGCCACGGACGGTCTGTACGAAGGCACCGCGTGCGCCCACCATGCGGTCGTGGACTTCGGGATCGCTCGATTCGAGCGTGACCTGAACGTGATCCAGCCCGGCTTCGACGAGGCGCGCCACGAAGCGTTCGTCGGCCAGACGGCGGCCATTCGTGTTCAGGCCGGTGACCATGCCCAGGCCTTCGGCGTGGGCGATCAGGTCGGGCAGGTCGGTGCGCACGGTGGGTTCGCCGCCCGTGAAGACGACGTGCGGGATACCCAGGTCCCAGAGGCGATCCAGGATGCGCTTCCAGGCGGCGGTGGAGAGTTCCGGGCGCGCCCCTGCTTCGACTGCGCCATCGCTTCGCCCGGCAGGGAGAGGAGAATCGAGCAACGTGGGGTGGTAGGTGTGGGGGGCGACGTTGTAACAATGCGCGCAGTCGTTGTTGCAACGGTAGGTGAGCGCCAGGTCCATGCGATAGGGCGCCGTGGGGCGGGCGCTGAAGGGCATCACGGTCTCCAGATCGAGATCGTGGATCGGGCAGGCGCCATCGGGGCGGATCAGGTGCTCCAGTTGGTGGCGGAAGGTCTGCAAATCGGCGAGGACCTGCTCGCGTGCCACGCGATAGCGCTTTCGGAAAGCCCGCACGATTTCGGCCTCGCTGCGGCCTTCAAGCAAGAGATGCGCCATCAAGGCGGCGGTGGGATTGAGATGGGTGACGCGGTTGGCGTTGACAATCAGTGTGCCGTTGCCGTCCGGGTCGAGGCGCAGGTGGACGCGAGAGTGCTCGCCTTCGCTTTCGTAGCGGTAGGCGTAGATGCGTGAGCGAGGGGGGGCGGGCTTGAACAGGGAGGCGAGGTTCATGGGACACCGTCAGGGGTCAACGCCCGCCGCCCGCGCAGGCGCAGGCGCAACCGGCGCAGGCACAGGCACACGCGCAGGCACAACCACCGCCGCTACTCCTGCCGCCTCTTCTGCTCCGGCTATAGGAACTGCTCTTGGGCGGTGGATTGGTAACTCTGGTCACCCGGGATGTGAAGCCGGGCAGGTCGCCGATGACGCGTTGGGAGAAGGTCTGCACGCCGTTGACCACGGAGGAGGCGAACTCGGAGCCGGGCAGGCGCGGGAC
>RFJH01000302.1 GCA_003694975.1 Anaerolineae bacterium
CGAACTCCGGCATGACGCCGGCGGGCACGTAGGTGGCGACTTCCAGGCCGTCGGTCAGGCGGGAGTTTTCATGGTGACAGGCCGTGCAGTCGTTGAGCGCCCAATCACCGTTGGCGACATTGTGATTCACACTATAGGGCTGGATGCGGCCTTCGATACGCACGTTTTGTAGTCCAAGCGATTCCAACCGTCCGGCGATGACGTCGCGTTTGGCGTCGCTATCAATGCGCAGTTCGCTTTCATCCAGCCTGCCGTCTCCGTTGGCATCGAAGGCAGCCAGCACGTCGGGGGCGTAAGAGTCGCCATCGAACCAGGCGGCTTTCAGGTCCACCTCGCGCACCGGGCGCGTTTTTCCGTTCGCGTCGTCGTACACCCAGTACCAGGTGGTGATGAGATTGTAGGGCGCGAGCAAGGTGTCGCCGTCCACATTTTCGCGCATTAAAAGCACCGGCTGATAGCCGCTCACCAGGCTGATGAGCGTATCGCTGCTTTCGCGTCTCCCTTCGATGCCCCGGTATACCTTCCGTGGCTCGCCGTCGGGGGTGAGCACCGTCCAGTCGTATTGTTCGATGGCCGGCGCGTAGAGGCGTGGGATGTGGCACGATTCGCAGGCCAGGGTGCTCATGTGGCGCTCAATATACGGCAGCCAGTTGGCGTGACTGACGCTGGCATCGTGACACGATTCGCATCGCCGCATAGTGTCCTTCAGTTCAGGAGCGACCGTGTATTGAGCACTCTGACCACGCGCGAAGTTGTGATCGGGGCGTTGCAGGTATTCGCCCACGTCGAGGCGGCGCGGGTCGAAGGTCAGGTAGGGAGGCGAATCGCTTTTGAGGACGTAGGCCGGGTTGTTCAGGGAGAAGTGACAGTCGGTGCAGGCAAGTTGCCGTTCGGCGTGGACGTCCCAGGAGCGGGTCAGGCTGTCTTTGTCGGCGATGTTCATGCCGGACCGGGAAATCTTTTGGGGGGAGATCACCTGTCCGGTCGTGGCCGTCTGGGCGTTGTTGAGGGAGAGGTCGGTAATGACCAGAGGGGCATCTCCGCTATCGGCCACGCCGTGGCACTGGGCGCAGTTGTCGTTGGTAGGCGATTGGAGGAAGAGGTATTCTTTGCGCAGGAGGCCGTTCTCGTCAAATGCGTCTTTGTTCCACTGCCAGCCATCCGCCGTGGCTTGGATCAGGCCAATGCTTTGCAGCGTGGCGGCATTCGCCCAGCCAAACTGCCCATTCTGGATGGCTGCAATGCGGGCAGCGTTATCGGGCGATTCCATGTGGCAGAGGAAGCAGTTCATTTCGATTGTGCCGGAGCGTTGCCAGTCCCAGGAGCGTGCGTTGCCGTTCGCGTCCAGGATGGCGGTTTCCGGGTTTGTGGACGTGGGAGTCAGGTCGGTCAGAGGTTTGCCGGAGCGCCCAATAGTGGCCGGGCCGCCTCCTACATGACGCAGGCCATAGGTCATCAGCCATTCGGGAGTTCCCAGGTCGAGGCGTTCGTCGCCGGGTTGGGAGAGATAGCGGTAGGTGAGCGGGTCCCATTTGCCAAACATGCCTGGGCTGGCATCCAGGCCGTCGGTGGGTCGGTAGTCGCTCAACCCGAGGTCGGCGTGGAAACTGTGGGAGGCGATGAATTCGGTGTCGTGGCATTGTCCACAGGTGGTCATCGTGGAGAGCGGTTCTCCGCTTTCCAGTACGTTGCGGCCATCTTTATCCAGAAAGGCGAATGTGGGATGGATAGAAGACGGCTTTACAGCAGGCTGTGCCTCGGGCTGTGCGGCAGCGCGGCCAATGCCGGCGAGGAGGCCGAGGAACAGTATCGGCAAGAGAATGCCGATGAGGATCGGTTTGGTGGCGTTGAGTCGCATAGGTGGTTTCTCCCTGTCAGGTTTCGTCCGGGTGCGTTGGGTTTAGCGTGCATCGAAGCGGCCACCCCATTCGATGGGATCGCCGGGGTAACCAAGTGCCTGCCAGTCGAGGCGTCCATTTTCACCGTGGCAGTCATCGCAGAGCAAGGCGTTCTCTTTGGGCTGGACCATGTGTGTGCTAGGCCAGTACATCCAGGTTTCGGTGAAGTCGTAGTGGCCGCTGTAAGGCAGGCCGATGCGCTCTTCGGCCAGGCGGAAGGCCTGATCCCAATCGAAGTTGGTCCAGAAACCGTCTTCTCCGGCGGTGATAGGAGCGAGGAGGTAGTTGTAGACGGTATCGTAGGGCTGGTTGGCGACGTGCACTTTGAAGGGGAAAATCTTCGCAGTGGGATCGTCAATGCTGCCGGCGGGTTTGTTGATGTAGGTGGGACCATCAGGGTTAATGGGGTCGCCCAGGAGGTAGCGGTATTCCAGGTTGCCGTTGAACCACACGTAATGAGGCGCGAAGTCCTTTTCGTAGGTGAACGAGCCTTTGATCTTCAGGTAGGTGAAGTGGTCTTCGGGGCGGTCCTGACCGGCGGTGGACCAGTCCCAATACGTTTTGGTGGGGTTTTTCAGAGCCAGGGCGGGGATGTGACAGGTCTGGCAGGCAACGCTGGCGGTGTGCTCGTTGATGCGCTCGTCTTCGTGGGGGTGTTCGCTGTGGCAATCCGTGCAGGCAACCTGCTCGGCGGGGTCGATGCGATAGTTATCGGCGACCAGACGCCCTTTGATCTGGTGATGGGACGTCTTGTGGCAATCAATGCACAGGAAATCGTGGCGTCCCATGTGCACATCAAGGTTTTCGCCGGGGAAGTAGAGGCTTTCGTCCAGGTCGCCGTGCTTGACGCCGTTGCCGCCGCCACCGTTGAAGTGGCATTTGCCGCAATTGTTGCGCGTCGGGGGGCCGCCCACGCTGCGGGCTGCGGCCAACAAGTCCACATCTGGGGAGGGGTTGCCGTACTCGGATTTGGCGTAAGTGTTCATGTCGGCATGGCAGGCCAGGCAGTCCACGTTTTCGGCTTTGGAGAAGTCGTAGGACTGAAATTCTTGCCAGCCGTACCCGATGTGGCAGGTCATGCAAAGGCGCTGATTGCCTTGAGTGCTAATGCAGAAGTTGTTGATCTGGTTGATCTTCCCAATGGTGACCGGCTCGTCTCGCCAGGGGACATCAAAGGGTTTACTTTCCCAGGTCCAGTGGGTGGTTTGCATGATTTCCCGGGCTGCCTCAGGGTGACATTCCAGGCAGGCGCGGGTGACATCTTGGGGCGTCTCCAGTGGTCCTTCGATAATGGCAGAGTGGTCGGTGTGGACGGGATGTTCCGCGACATGTTTCCAGGGGTCATCGCGAGGAGTATCCCCCTTTGGCCAGAACAGGACCAGAGGGACGATGACAATGATCAGGATACCTGCAAGGCCGAGTAGCCAAAGGAAGTTTTTGTTTTTCATAGTTTTTCCTCATCGTCGGTGGGGTTCGTTTGGGGAGGGACGGCCTCCATGATGGTGGCGCGATGGCTGATGCGGTCGCGCAGGACGGCGCGCAGGAGGTCGAGGGCCTCGATCAGGCGTCGGTCGACCAGGCTATATATGACGTTCGCGCCTTCCCGTCGCGCCGAGACCAGACCGCGCTCACGCAGGATTTTCAGATGGCGCGAGGTGGCGGGCTGGCTGATTTGCAACTCGTTGACCAGGTCGCCGACGTGGCGCGGACGTTCTGCGAGGGCGTAGAGGATCATAATGCGGCGCGGGTCCGCCAGTGCGGAGCAGAGGTCGGCGTGGAGTTGATGGATCTCCTGGATGAGATC
>RFJH01000303.1 GCA_003694975.1 Anaerolineae bacterium
AGGTCTCCCGGCACCACACAGGAAAGGACATCCCATGAGTGACACGATTTTCATGATCCACGGCATGTGGGGCGGCGCCTGGTACTGGAAGAACTACAAGGATTTCCTCGAAACCAGAGGCTACCGCTGCATCACCACGACTCTGCGGTATCACGATATTTCCCCACAAGACCCGCCCGACCCGCGCCTGGACACGACCAGTCTGCTGGATTACGCCGCCGACCTGGAGGCCGAAATCCGCCGCCTGGACGAGACCCCCATCCTGATGGGGCACTCCATGGGTGGCTTCCTCGCCCAGGTGCTGGCCAGTCGGGGACTGGCAAAGGCCGCCGTCCTGCTCACCCCCGCTGCGCCCGCAGGAATCTTCGCCCTCACCCCCTCCGTGGTGCGGAGTTTCTGGAGCGTGATGACCCGCTGGGGCTTCTGGCGCAAGCCCATGCGCCAGACCTTCGAAGAGGCCGCCTACTCCATGCTCAACCTGATGCCCCCTGAGCAGCAAAAGGAAACGTACGCGGCCTTCGTCTACGAATCCGGGCGCGCCGCGAGCGAACTCGGCTTCTGGTTCTTCGACCGCCGACGCGCCTCCCATGTGGACGAGAGCAAAGTCACCTGCCCCGTGCTGGTCATCGCCGGCGCCCAAGACCGCATCACGCCCGCCTCGGTCGTGAGAAAAGTCGCCGCGAAATACCCCACCGCGACGTACAAAGAGTTCCCCAATCACGCCCACTGGGTGGTCGGCGAACCGGGATGGGAGGAGGTCGCGTCCTTCGCCGCCCGGTGGCTTGGAAACGTGGTTTAATACCCCTATGCTCCCCTCGTTCTTCACTTTCTCGCAATCCTCCCTGCAAGATTACAGCGACTGCCCGCGCCGTTTCCGCTTGCGCTACATCGAGCGCCTGGTCTGGCCTGCCATCGAGGCCGAGCCCGCCCTGGAACACGAGCGCCACCAGGAGGAAGGACTGCTCTTCCACCGCCTGGCGCAGCAATACCTGCTCGGACTGCCCGCCGAGTCCCTCACCTCTCTGGCGAACACCCCCACCCTGACGCGCTGGTGGGAGAACTTCCTCCGCTTCGCGCGTGACCCGCGCGGTCTCGCCGCCTCGCCGGGCCTGATCCTGCGCCCGGAACACATCCTCTCCGCGCCCCTGGGCGAACACCGTCTCATCGCCAAGTACGACCTGCTCGCCATCGGAGAGGATGGGAAAGCCACCATCTTCGACTGGAAGACCTACCGCAAACGCCCCCGCAACGAGCACCTCGCCGCCCGCTGGCAGACGCGCCTCTACCGCGCCTTACTTGCTCAGGCTTACCCCTCGTTCGCGCCCGAACGGATCGAGATGGTCTACTGGTTCACCGAGTTCCCCGAAGAGCCGGCGCGCTTCCTCTACAACGAAGCCCAATACCGACGCGATTGGGATTCCATCACCCGCCTTGTAGAAGAAATCACCACCGCCACCGACTTCCCCATGACCGAGGAAGTAACCCGTTGCCGCTTCTGCACATACCGTTCCTATTGCGATCGCGGCGTGGAGGCCGGTCCCTGGGACGAGTCCCTGGCCGAAGAAGAGGAAAGCACCGAATTCGACATCAACTTTGAACAAATTGCGGAGATCGAATTCTGATTCCAATCCACCGGAGAACGTCATGAACAAAGCCTCCCTGGCACGCTGGGTATCCGTGTTCTTCGATAGTTCCGTCCTGTCGCTTTTCATTTTCCCCGCCATCGGCTGGCGGGCGGACGAATGGCGGGGGGTCGGCTGGGCGTTCATCGCCCTGCTCATCCTCACCGGTCTGCCGCTGGCCTACATCCTGATCGGCCTGCGCAAAGGTTGGGTGAGCGACATGGAACTCAGCCATCGGGACGAACGCCCCCGCTTCATCCTCGTCAGCGTCAGCAGCGACCTCCTGGCGCTCGCCGTCCTGTACTTCGGGGGCGCGCCGCATCTGGTCTGGCTGCTGGCCCTGATCTACGCCTGCCTGGGCGTGACCATGTTCACCATCTCCAACTTCTGGAAGATCAGCCTGCACATGGTCGGGGTGAGCGGCTTCGCCACGCTCCTCGTGGCGGTCTTCGGGCCGGGCGCCTGGTGGACTTTTCTCAGCCTGCCGCTGGTCGCCTGGGCACGCCTCTATCGCAAGAAGCACACCCCGGCCCAACTCCTCGCCGGTGCCCTGGGCGGACTGCTCATCACCGCCCTGGTCTTACGCCTGGGGGGTGTCGGGTAGAAGAACGATAATCCGAAAAGACGATGAGAACTCTTCTCTTCCTGACGCTTCTCCTCTCCCTCACCCTCACGGCCTGCGGCAGACCCGCTCCGGTCACGACCACGCCCGGGGTCGAGAACCCGGCCCCGGTCCCGGCGCGCGTCACGGAGACGCCCTTCGCCGCCTCCCCCGCTCCGGGGACCGTCGTCCCGCCCTCGAGCGGGACCACGCCCCTCGCCCCGTCGTCAACCGACTGGACACGCACGGCGCGCATCGTCACCCCCTACGATTACCCCGAAGTGGACTTCACCGATTGGGAGTGGGAAGACCTGATCGATCAGGCCGTGGCCGACGGCGCGAACGTCATCCTGGATTGGACCTGCGCCAGCGACGGCTGGGAGTGCCTGAGCGGCCCCCCTCTGGAAGCCGCGCTGGAGGAAATTCGTCAGCGCGCCGACTACGTCCACACACGCCACCCCGGCGTGCGCTACATCATGTACGTCGGCCCGCTGGAGGCCGTCACCGAGGGCGTGGACAAGGACGGGGACGGACAGGTGGATCCCGGCCAGGAATCCCGCAGTCTGGCGATGCAGCACCCCGATTGGGCGCAGGTGGGGATTGACGGGCGCCCGGCGGTCTTCTACGGCTCGATGCCGGAGATGCCCTTCTGGGTCTGCGAAACGTGCGAGGACGTCTGGCTTTCGCCTGCCCACCCGGAGTTCCGCCGCCTGACGCTGGAGAAGGCCGCCAGACTGGCCTCCACCGGCCTGGATGGATTGTGGTTCGATGTGCCCTTCCTGACGTTCGACTTCGGCGAGGGGTGGCAGAGTCAATGGGCCGATCTCAGCCCCGCCGCCCGCGCCCTTTTTCACCAACAGACCGGGCTCACGTTGCCCACGCCTCCCTTCGAGCCGGATTGGGAAGACGCCATCTGGCAGGAGTACGTCGCCTGGCGCTATCGCCTCATCCGCGAGTTCGTGGACGAATACGCCCGCACGGTCCACGCCGTGAACCCGGAGTTTCGCCTCATCATGGAAAGTTCGGTGCAGTTGGGGCCGCTTTCCACCCAATACGCCGCCAGTCCGCTCGATCTGCCGATGGTCTCCGACCTGACGGCGCACGAACTGGGCGGCCTGGAACGTCCCTACCAGTATTACGCCTATCTGGATTTCCTCTCCGCCCTGCTGGCCTGGCGGCACGTGGACATGTCCTTCGGTCAGCCCTCCTGGCTGCTCTCCTACGTGGAGGCCGGGCACCCCGATACCCTCGACCTAGCGCGTCTGCACGCCGCCATCGTCCTCGGCGCGGGCTTCAACTACTACACCTCCGGCGACGAGGGCATGTCCCGTGTGGTGGACCCCGAGTTCCGCCGCGCCCTCTTCTCCTGGATCGCAGCCCACGAGGAGACGCTCTACGCCCCCACCCTGCGACCCTACGCTAACGTGGCCGTCCTCTACTCCCAGGCGACGGTGGACTACCGCGACCGCGGCGACTGGGAGATCAGCGACCGCACGGACGCCTTCTACGGGACCCTGAGCCTCCTCCTCGAGAGTCACATCCCCTTCGAGGTGCTCTCCGAGCGTCAGATGGAACGCCTCGACGAATTCGACGCCCTCATCCTTCCGCAGGTGGAGGCCCTGAGCGACGCCCAGGCCGAGTCCCTGCGCGCCTGGGTGCAGCGCGGCGGGACGCTGATCGTCACCGGCGAGGAAGCCACGTTATACGACGAGCGCGGGAACCCGCGCCCCGATTACGCCCTGGCCGATCTCTTCGGCGTGCATTTCGGCGAGGCCGATTGGCAGGTCTACGCGCAGGGGGTCGGAGCGGGACGCGTGGTCTACACGCCCCTCAACGACGAGCAGGAATACCTCTGGGCAGCGGCCCCCTGGGACGAGAGCGGCGAGGAAAGCGATCCCGAGTACGCCGAAGAAATGCGCCGTGCTTTCCTGGAGGAAATCTGGGCGGAGGCAGGGGTCGCCCCGCTGCTGGAGACGGACGCACCCCCCTCGGTCGTCTTCCTGCCCTACATCCGCGAGGATGGCCTGAGTCTGCGCGCCCTGAACTTCACCGGCCTGACCTACGGGAACGCCGTCCCCGCGCCGCAGGAGGGACTCACCGTGCGCCTGACCCTGCCGACGGGCGCTCGCGTCGCCTCCGTCCGGGCGCTGGACTTCCTGGGGGACGCATTTTATAATATTGGCTACACGCAAGAGAGCGATTCCCTCTCCTTTTCCCTCGACCTCGACCGCGCCGCCTGGATCGAAATCCGCCTCGCGCCGCTCTCCGAGTGATGCGAGCGCCAGCGAGCATCGTATCGAGGAGAGCGATCACCAATGCGCCCCTCGATACGAGCGCTGCGCGCTCTACTCGGGGCGCGGCCTTCGATACGCGCCCGGGGTCGCAACTGCAAGCCGTTGCGCTACAGTAACCCGCTCTCCGAGTGGCTGCGAAGCAGCCGTATCGAGG
>RFJH01000304.1 GCA_003694975.1 Anaerolineae bacterium
CGGTCATAGACCATGCCGACGACGGCAAAGAAGAGCGCCGTCATCACGCCGTGCGAGAACATCTGCACCCCCGCACCGGTGAGCCCTTCGGGCGTCAGGGTAGCGAAGCCCAACATCACCAGCCCCATGTGCGAGACCGAGGAGAAGCCGATGACGTACTTGAAATCGGTCTGCACCATGGCGATAAAGGCACCGTAGACCACGTTAACCGTCGCCAGCCCCATGATCAGCCAGCGCCAGTAAAGTGCACCTTCGGGCAAGAGCATGATGCCCACGCGCAGGGCGGCGAAGGCGCCCAGTTTCATCAGCACGCCCGCATGGAACATGGAGACCGCCGTCGGTGCGGCCACGTGTCCATCCGGCGACCAGTTGTGGAAAGGCCAGATGCCGCCCAACACGGCAAAGCCCAGGAAGACCGGCAGGAACCACGCCCTCTGAAACGCCGTCGAGAAATTCGCCTGCTCCAGGACGAGCATATCAAAGGAGTTCTGTCCCGCCGTCCAGTACATCGCCAGCGCACCAACCAGGGCGATCACCGAGCCGACGAACAGGTAGAGGGTCAGTTTCATCGCCGCGTACTCGCGCGTCACCTTCCAGCCCCACACGACGATGAGCAGGTACATGGGGAAGACGGCGATCTCGTAGAAGAAGAACAACTGGAAGAGATCGAGCGAGGCGAAAACCCCGAAGACGCCGGTTGCCAGAATGAAGAGGAAAGCGAAGAACTCGCGCGGACGCTCGATGTTCCACGAAATCATCACCCCGGTAAACATCACCACGCCGGTCAGCAGGATCAGCGGGGTGCTCATCCCGTCCACGCCCACGTGATAGCCGATGCCCAGTTGCGGCAACCAGGTCGCCTGTTCCTGGAACTGGTAGCCGCCCGCGCTCGCGTCGTACGAGAAGTACACCCACAACGAGAGCGCCACTGCGAACGTCGCCGCAGCCAGTGCCGTGACGCGAATTTCCGTCCTGCGCTCCTCCGGCATCAAGAGGATGAGCAGACCGGCTACAAGCGGGGTGAAGATGATGACACTCAGTATCGGAAACTGCATAATCCACCTCGACGATACGTCTCCGCGGAGACGCCTCAGAATAACATCACCACAGCCTTGTTGATGACATCCAATATCCACGCCGGCCAGAGGCCGATGGCAAGCATCAGCACCATCAGCGGCGCCATGACGATAATCTCGCGCGTGGTGATTTCACGCAGGCGGTGTTCGCCATGCGCCCATTTCTCGTTCAACGGGCCGTGCAAGACCATCTTGATTCCCTTCAAGATGTACGCGCCGGTGAAGAGCAGCCCCAACATACCCAGCGCGGTGTAGAGTGTCAACACCGGCCAGGCGCCCCGCACCACCAGGAACTCGGAGACAAACCCGTTCAACCCCGGCAGGCCGAGCGAGGCCATCGAAGTGAAAATCAAAATCCCGCCGTAGACCGGCACCAGGGGGAACAGGCCGCCGAACTCCCGCAGGTCGCGGGTGTGGGTGCGCTCGTAAATCACGCCCACCAGGAAGAACATCCCGGCAGCGGAGAGGCCGTGGTTGAACATCTGCAACACGGCGCCGTTCATGGCGATATGGGCGTTTTGCGTCCCGGCGGCCAGCGCAGCCGCGGCGATGCCCAACACCACAAAGCCCATGTGATTCACCGAGGAGTAGGCCACCAGGCGCTTGAAGTCCATCTGCCCATAGGAAGCAAACGCCCCAAAGACAATGGCCGCGACCGCCAGCGCCGCCAACGCCCCGGCATACGCTTTCGCCTCCAGGGGATAGAACGGCAGCACGAGGCGCAGGAAACCATACGCGCCCAGTTTCAGCAAGACGCCCGCCAGGATCATCGAACCGGCGGTCGGCGCTTCGGTGTGCGCGTCCGGTAGCCAGGTGTGGAACGGCCAGATGGGCACCTTGACGGAGAAGGCGATGACGAACGCCCAGAACGCAATCGTTTTCACCGTGCTCACCGGCAGACCCAACGGCACATGCGGCAAGACCGCTGCATAACGCCATTTTTCCGTCAGCACGGGCAGGTCATACGTCCCGAACGAGACTCCCAGCATCTGGATCGCCAGGAGCAGCCCCAGCGACCCGGCCATGGTATAGACCATGAACTTCAGCGAGGCGTAATCGCGCGCCCGCACCTTCAGTCCGCCCCACAACTCGCGCTCGCCCTTCTCGCTGCCCCACTGATTGATCAGGAAGTACATCGGCACCAGGCCGACCTCCCAGAAGACGAAGAAGATGAGCAAATCGAGCGCCAGGAAGACGCCCAGCATCCCCGTCTCCAGGAGCAAGAAGAGGATCATATACGCCTTGACGCGGTCGGTAATGCTGAACGAGGCCAGAATCGCCAGCGGTGTGAGCAGCGTGGTGAGCAGCACCATCGTCAGCGAGAGGCCGTCCACGCCCAGGTGCAGGGTGGAGTGGATCGCCGCATACCAGGTATATTGCTCCTCGAACTGGAACCCGGCCATGCCCGGCTCGAAGCGGAACCACGCCACCAGGGAGAGCGCCAGGGGGATCAGACTGGCAATCAGTGCCGTCCAGCGGATCAGTTTCACCTCGTCCTTCGGCAGGAAGAGGATGACCAGCGCCGCCAGGACGGGGAAGAAGAGAATGATGCTCAGCAGGTGACTAGAGATAAAATCCATCGTTCACTCCCTCAGGCCAGGACCAGGAAGTAGTAGAGCAGGCCGCCGACGAGGATCAGCACGCCCAGCGAGGCCAGCATGTACTGCTGGATACGGCCTGTTTGAACCGGGCGCAACCCTCGCCCCGTCCTCTTGACCAGGTTGGCCGTGCCATCGCCGATGGTCTGATTGATGATCGGCAGGTCAATGTAATTGCGCAGGAAGTGGCCCACCTGCCAGGCAAGCCAAGCCACCGCATGCAGGATGCCGTCAATCACGCCGCGATCCATCCAGCGGAAGACCAACGTCTCGGCCAGCCAGTACGCCGGTTTGACGAACAGGAAGTCGTAGGCCTCGTCGAAGTACCATTTGTTCTTCAAGAAGTGGTAGCCCGGCATCTTCGACAGCGGATCGGGCGCCCCCGCAGCCTGTTTCCGATAAACCAGCCAGCCCAGGAACAGACCGCCCAGCGCGACCACGAGCGAGGTCAGAAGCGGCAGGGCGTTGAAGGGTGCGGCTTCGGGAGGCTCGGCCAGGGTCCCGCCGACGAACTCGTGCAGCCAGTTGGGCACGATTCCACCCAGGATGGGGAAATGCTCCGGGATGCCGACCCAGCCATAGGTCACGGCGAAGAAGGCGAGCACCATCAGCGGGACGGTCATCGTCCAGGGCGTCTCCTGAGCGTGTTCGGCGGCCTTCGTGCGCGGTTCGCCGAGGAAAGTCAACGTGATCTGACGCATGGTGTAGAAAGCGGTCAGGAGGGCCGCCACTGCCAGGGTCACGAAGACGGCCATGTGTCCGTGGGCGAAGGCGTCGCCCAGGATTTCGTCCTTAGACCAGAACCCGGCGGTCAGGACGGGGAAGCCGGAGAGGGCGAAGCCGCCGATGAGGAACGTCCAGAAGGTGATCGGCATCTTCTTGCGCAGACCGCCCATGTTCATCATGTTCTGCGGGTCCACGTGCTCGCCGGTGTGCAGCACGCCGTGCTCCATGCCGTGGATGACCGAGCCGGAGCCGAGGAAGAGCAACGCCTTGAAGAAAGCGTGTGTGATGAGATGGAAGACGGCGGCGATGTAGGCACCGATGCCCGCCGCAGCAATCATATAGCCCAGTTGCGAAATCGTGGAATAGGCCAGGACGCGCTTGATGTCATTTTGCGCCACGGCAATCGTCGCCGCGAAGAGCGCCGTGAACGCCCCGATGAAGGCCACGATGGACATCGTGCGCGGGTCGAGGC
>RFJH01000305.1 GCA_003694975.1 Anaerolineae bacterium
GGGCGATCATCTCCTGATAATAGCGGTTCTTGCGTGCCATCCATTCCCGTGCCCGGGCATCGGGGATGTGGCGACCTTTCAGGATGCGCCGGAGGGACTCCTGCCGGGAGAGGCCGCGCAGCGCATCGTTGTCCTCGCGAGTGAAGGGGATGCCCTCCTCATCGGCCAGGCGTTTCCAGGCCAGGAAATGATACTCTGCCGTATCGGTGAGTACGCCATCCAGATCGAAGATAAAGGCCAGCACAGGCAGTTCAGGCATCGTTCGATTCGATAAAAACGTTCTGAGGCTGCCCACGGTACAGGAAACGGAAGCGCAGGCTCTTCCAGGAGGGGGGGAGGGAGGGACGCGTCTCCCAGCCGCCGGGGGTGAGCTGCAAACCGGCAAATCCGAAGACAATCGCCTGCCAGACTCCGCCCGCCGAGGCGGCGTGGATGCCATCGGCGGTGTTTCCCCGCAGGTCGTCCAGGTCAACGTATGCGGCGCGGCGGAAGTGACGATAGGCCTCGTCCACGCGGCCGACGCGGCAGGCCATGATGGCCTGAATGGCGGGGCCGAGGGAGGAACCGTAAGTGTGGTCGGTGCGAGGGGTGTAGTACTCGTAATTGGCCTGGATCGTCCGCGCATCGAACTCGTCTTCCAGGAGGTACAGGAGCATCAGCACGTCCGGCTGTTTGAGCACCTGAGTCTGATTGCATTGCTCGATGCCCAGGATGAGTTGCATAGACTGCTGGCGAGGCTCAAAGGATTGCAGGTCGAGGTCCCGGCGCCGGAAATACCCCTGGAACTGCTCGATGAGACGCGTTTCGGGCGTGAAAGGGCAGAACATACGCCCGGCCACCTCTCGCCAGCGGGCGATTTCTTCCTCGCCGAGATGGAGTTTCGCTTTCAGGGCACGGGCTTGCTGCGGGGCGTGTTCGTGCAACCAGGCCAGGGTCCGCAGGGCGGTGCGCAGGTGCCAGCGGGCGAGGTAGTTGGTGAAGGCGTTGTTGTCCACGTGCTCGTGGTACTCGTCCGGGCCGATGACGTCGGTGAATTCGTAGCGCTCGCGCTCGGGATTCCATTCGGCGCGGGAAGCCCAGAAACGGGCGGTATCGAGGAGAATTTCCGCGCCGCGCTCTTGCCAGAAGGTGCGGTCGCCGCTTACCTGCCAGTACTGCCAGAGGGCGTAGGCGATGTCGGCGGTGACGTGGATCTGGATGTCACCCGTCCAGATGCGGATGAGGTCGCGTTGATCGGGCGAGGGGACCCAGCGCGGGGTGACCTCGTCGCCGCTATCGGCGCTCTCCCAGGGGTATTGGGCGCCGGTCAGGCCGTTGCGGCGCGCTTTGCGGCGGGCACCGGGCAACATGTGCCAGCGGTAGGAGAGGAGGTTGCGGGCGATTTCGGGACGGGTGAAGGTGAAGAAGGGGAGCATGAAGATTTCCGTATCCCAGAACACGTGCCCGCGATAGCCGAACCCGCTCAGGGCTTTGGCACCGATACTGACTCGCTCATCGTGGCGCGGCGCGGCGATGAGGAGATGATACAGGTTGAAGCGCACGGCACGCTGGTCCTCCACGTTGCCTTCGATTTGTATATCGCAGGCCTCCCATTCTCGCTGCCAGGCAGCAGTATGGGCGTTCAACACGTCCTCCCAGGACGCCGTCGGGAGGCTCCGCAAGGCCTCGGCGCGAGGGGAAGAGGTCTCGCGCGAGGTATAGAGGGTGACCCATTTTTCAACCGTCAACGGTTGCTCCGGCAAAAGGCGGGCGCGCAAGCCCAGCGTGGGGTGGTGGGCAACATCCCAGGCCTGCCGCTCGATCCCGGCCACGGAAGCGACCCGCAACGCGGCGGCCATGGCAAGTTCGATGTGGGAGTGACGGGTGCGAAGGTGCAGCCAGACCCTTTCGGGGTCTGCATCCTGATCCAGGACCTCCCAATGCAGCAAGCCCTGGTTTTCGGCACAGGCGTGCAGACCGGCGTGTATCTGGAGTTCGGCGGGGGCGTCGTGCGCCGTCACGGTCAGGCGCAGGACGAGGAGATGAGGGTCGGCGAGGCTGGCGAAGCGCTCAAATCGCAGGGTGAACTCTCGCCCTTTGGGGCTACGCCAGCGCACGGTCCGGGTGAGGAGGGCGTTGCGCAGGTTCAGAGTCCGCTCGAAGGCGAGGAGATCGCCTCGGGTCAGGGCGAAGCGTTCCCCGTCCAGGAAGATGGTGAGCGCCGTCCAGTCGGGGGCGTTCGCCAGTTCGGTGTGGACGATGGGAGCGTCATCGAAGAGACCGTGGATCAGCGTGGCGTTCCATTGTCCGGGGAAGCCCTCTTCGAGGGAGCCGCGCGTGCTCAGGTAACCGTTCCCAACGGTGAAGAGGGTCTCGTGGTGATGGAGCCTGGAGGGGTCGAAGTGCGTTTGGCGAAGTATCCAGGAAGCGGCGTCGTTCATGAGGCCCAATTATATGTCTTTCAATCCGGTGGTGGCAATGCCGTGGACGAAATAGCGCTGGAAGAGGAAGAACAGCACCAGGATCGGCAGGGTGTTGAACAGGGAGCCGGCCAGCACAATGGAGTAGAGGGTGTAATATTCCCCTTTGAACCATTGCAGGCCGAGAGGGAGGGTGAAGTGCTCCGGGGTGCGCAGGACGACCAGCGGCCAGAGGAAGGCGTTCCATTCCCCCTGGAAGGTGAGCAACGCCAGGGTGAGCAACTGGGTGCGACTGATGGGCAGAATGATGCGGAAGAAGATGCCCAGTCGCCCCAGACCGTCAATCATGGCCGCTTCCTCCAGTTCGCGGGGGATGCTTTTGTAGAACTGGGTCATCATAAACACCCCAAAGGCTCCTACGATGCCGGGCAGAATGACACCGCCCAGGTTATCGAGCAGACCGAAGCCGGTGGGGATTTTCACCCCGGCGATCTCCCAATCCCGGATGATGCCCGGGCCGATGACGAGGAAATTGGGGATCAGGGTGACCTGGGGCGGGATCATCATGGAGACGAGCATGGCCGTGAAGAGGAGGTTCTTGAGCGGGAAATCCAGGCGGGCGAAAGCGTATCCGCCCATAGCGCAGAACAGTACCCGCAACACGGTGACTGTGACGGAGACGATGACACTGTTCAGGATCCAGCGGGGGAAGAGTTCAAAGGATTGGATGACGGTGCGGTAGTTCTCCAGGGTGAAGGGCGAAGGCCAGAAGAGAGGGGGATCGTAAGCGTTTTGCACCGGCTTCAGGGAGAAGACGAGGGTGAAGTACAGCGGCGCGGTCGCGATGAGCGCCCAGGCGATGAGGATGGCGTAGAAGAGGGGGGCGCGCGCCCGGTCCCAGAACGTTTCGAGGCGATGTCCCGGAGAAGGGGAGAGGGTGGAGGGAGGAGAAAAGGCCATGGTTCTTTACCAAACGAGTCGGCAAGGCGACATCACGAGGCGACGCTTCCGCTGCCTTCGATCACGCGGCGCTGGAGCAAGGTCACGATGAGGATGATCACGGTGAGGATGATCGAGGCCACGGCGGCCTGTCCCATTTTGATAGAGGTATCGCGGAACGCCCACTTGTAAATCACGTAGGCGACGGTGGTGGTGGAATCCAGCGGGCCTCCGGCGGTCATCACGAAGATCTGGTCGAAGACCTGGAAGGTGCCGATGACGCCGACGGTGACGACGAAGTAGATCACCGGGCGCAAGAGAGGGATGGTCACGTACCAGAATGTCTGGAGGCGGTTGGCGCCGTCAATGGCCGCCGCCTCGTACAGTTCGCGCGGAATCTCCTGCAAGCCGGCCAGGAAGATGAGCATGAGGGTGCCGGTGGTGGTGTAGATGTTCAGGAGCATGATGGTGTAGAAGGCGGTGCGCACGTCGTTGAGCCAGTTGATGCTCAGGCCCAGAAGTTGGTTCACCACGCCGATGGGGCTGAAAAGCCAGATGAAAATGAGGGAGATAACAACGGAGGAGGTAATAGACGGCAGGTAGTAAATCGTGCGGAAGAGACGCCGGAAGCGCAGTTTCTGGTCCATGGCAAAGGCCAGGATCAGGCTGAGCACGGTCTGGACGGGGACGACGATGGCAACGTATTTGAACGTATTGGGCAGGGCTTTGTGGATGAAGAGGTCGTTGTGGAGCACCCGCCGCCACCCTTCGAGGCCCCACCATTGGGGAGGCCTGAGTAGATTGTAGCGCGTGAAGGAAAGGTAGACGGTGTATCCGATGGCGAAGAGGGTGAAGGTGAGAAAGATGAAGAGATATGGGGAAAGCAAGATATAAGCCGTGACGCCATCGGAGCGCCGACGCGAGGACATGAGACGCCTCCTGAGAGAAGAGGCAGGGGAGGGAGTTTCCCTCCCCTGCGCGCAGAGCGCGTGTGGCCTACTTGCTCTCGGCGATGGCCTGACGAATGGCCTCCGCCGCCTGTTTCATGGATTCATCCACAGGCTGGTCTTCCAGGAAGACGCGCTCCAACGCCTTGCCCATCTGCTCGTTCACGTCCGAGCCGACCAAACCCCACATGAAGGGATGGGCGCCCTCGAACGCGCCGCGGAAGATGGCCGCCGAGGCGGGGTTGTCCTTCAGGTAATCGCTCTCCAGCAAGGCCTTGCGGGTGGGCAGCGCGAAACCGCTTTCCAGGACGGTCGTCTGGCTTTCCTCATTGGTCAGGAATTCGATCAGACGCCAGGCGGCTTCGGGGTGCTTGGAGTTCTTGGAGATGACGTAAGCCACGGTGAAGATGAGGTTGCCCTCTCCGGCGGGGCCGGCGGGCGGGGTGACCACGCCGTAGTTCACATCGGGGAACTGCTCGTTGAGGTAGGGGATCAGCCATCCGCCCTCATAGACCA
>RFJH01000044.1 GCA_003694975.1 Anaerolineae bacterium
CTTTGAATTCTGGTGTGTATGTCCGTTTTTTGCTCATCGGTGAACCCTTTCCTGGAGTCTAATTCTCTCTTTCTCTACTGTCCAGTTTTTGGGGTCCACCACCATGGTCACCTCTGATGACCTCATCGGGAAACGCGATAAGGCGAATGCATGAAACAGCGCATTCTGCATGGTAGAATTGAACACCCGTTTTTCCTGCCCAAAAGGCAAGGCATCAGAGCAACAACGAACGCACGCTTCATAGCGGCATCTACGCCGTTTTTTTCTATCAGTACATCGGGAGGTAGAATGGAAACAAATGTAGCAAAAACGGACGTCCTGCTCACCAACGCCCTGGTCCTGACCATGGACGAGGCGATGAATCAGTACCACCCGGGTGCGGTCGCCGTGCAGGGGGATCACATCGTCGCCGTCGGACCAGAAGATGAGATTAAAGCCCGTTATCGCGCCGCCGAAGAGATTGATTGCCACGACCGCGTGCTCATGCCCGGCCTGGTCAACGCCCACACCCACGTTCCGATGACCCTCCTGCGAGGCCTGGCCGACGACCTGCGCCTGGACGTGTGGCTGATGGGGTACATGATGCCGGTCGAGCGCGAGTTCGTCTCACCCGAATTTGTCCGTCTGGGGACGCTGCTGGCTTGCGCCGAGTTGATTCGCACCGGCGTTACCTCCTTCGCCGATATGTATTACTTTGAGGAAGACGTTGCAAAGGCCACGGCGGAAGCCGGCCTGCGCGCCGTCTGCTCGCAGACCGTGCTCAAGTTCCCCGCACCGGATGCGGATTCCTACGAAGATTCCCTCGCCGCGGCGCGCGATTTCATCCAACGCTGGAAAGACCACCCTCTCATCGTCCCCTCCGTCGCGCCGCACGCTCCTTATACCTGCACCGATGAGATTTTGCGCGCCACGGCTGCCCTGGCCGCCGAATTCGATGTCCCCCTCCACACCCACCTCGCCGAGACCGCCCTGGAGCGCGAGAACATGCGTCGCGAGACCGGTATGCCGGTCATCCCCTACGTCAAGAAGCAAAACCTCTTCGATGCGAAAGTCCTCGCTGCGCACTGCGTCCACATTGACGAGGGCGAGATGCACACCCTCCTGCACGCCGGCGCGGGCGTGGCACACAACCCCTCCTCCAACCTGAAACTGGCTTCCGGCATTGCCCCGGTCCCCAAGATGCTCGAGGTCGGTCTGAACGTGGGCATCGGCACGGACGGCCCGGCCTCCAACAATGACCTGGACATGTTTGAGGAAGTGCGCCTGGCCGCCCTCCTGGCAAAAGGTCACAGCGGCGACCCGACCGCCATCCCCGCTCCCACAGCCCTCGTTATGGCCACCCGCCTCGGTGCACACGCCCTCCACATCGGCCATCTGACCGGCTCCATCGAACCCGGCAAGCGAGCCGACCTGATCCTGGTGGACACCACTCCTCTGCACAATTCCCCTCGCTTCGCCCGCGACCCCAACAATGCCTACGCCCAGATCGTCTACGCTGCCAAATCCACCGATGTAACCGACGTTATGGTCAACGGACGCTGGTTGATGCGCGACCGCCGCCTGCTCACTCTGAACGAGGACGACCTTCTCGCCCAGGCGCGCGAAGTTGCCCACCGTATCGACACCTTCCTCATCAAGCGTGAACAATCCGTCCTTTCCAAATTGATCGCCCTCGGCGGCTCAATGGAACAGGAATCCTTCGAAGTACAGGTCAAAGTCCGCCTGGACGACCCGGAGCGGGTCATCGCCGCCTTGCAAAGCCCCCAAATCACCATCATCCGCCACAAGCACTACCGCCAATATGATAACTACTTCTTCTTCGCCGACCCTCAGCAAGGCCGCGTGCGCTTCCGGGAGGACAACCTGATTGACGAACGTGGTGAGGTTGCCCACGTCCGCACCCGCCTGACCCTGATCGGCCCGGCTCGCGAAGATTCCTTCGAAAGGGACGTCCTGCTCTCCCGCAGCCGCTTCCTGGCTCCGGCAACCTACACCCTACGCTTCTACCGAGAGTACTTTAAGCCGACTGCGGAAGTCGTGCTGCACAAAGACCGTCTGCGCTGGCTGATTCGCTATCAAGACACGGAATTCTACGTCAACGTAGACCGCGTAGAACAGCCCGACCTGGGGTACTTCCTGGAAATCAAGAGCCGCACCTGGAGCCGAAGAGACGCCGAACACAAAGCCGAACTCGTATCTCAACTCATCACCCTCCTTGGCGCCGATAAACAGGAGACCGTCACCCAGGATTACATTGACCTGGTCCCCTCCACGGGATAAACGAACCCCATCGCCCGCCTCATCATGACACACACCGGCCAAAAAGCGTTACAATAAAACGAAAACACCCTACGGACAACATCATGAGAGGCCTCCAACGATTTCTGGCCACCCTCTTCGCTCTGTTCTTCGTCATCACCACTCTCCTTGCCCTCCTGTTCTACAACCTGGAGCGGCGCGTATTCACCCTTCGCATCTACGATCAGGCCTTGAGCGAGCACAACGTCTACGAGCGCCTTCCCGCCTTGCTCGCGGAGATGATGGTCATCACCCTGAACTATGACCCCTGCGCCGAGAACCCCATCGCGTGCGCGGCCGAATCCCCGCCCCCGGCGCTGGAGACCTGCCTGATCGAAGCCCTGGGAGAGGAAGCATACCTCGCCATTTCCCAGGCCGAACGCCCACCCACGGAAGCGGAACAACAGCGCGCCGCTCCCTGCCTGGAACGTTTTGGCGCACTACCGGAAGAGACGCCGGAAGAAAACACACCGCCCTTCCTGAAGAACCTGACCGCCGCCGACTGGGAAATCCTCTTCACCGCCCTCTTACCCCCGCAAACTGCACGCTCTATGGTCCTCGAAACAGTAGCGCAAACCCTTGCCTACCTGAACGGCCGGCGAGACGCCGTGCAGATCAACCTGCGGCCGGTCAAGGCGCGTCTCGGTAGCGAAGCAGGGCTAAAAGCCTTCCTGAGCCTTCTGAAAGCGCAACCCCCTTGCACACCGGAACAAACCGCCCAACTGATCGCCATCGGCACAGGAGCAGCCACTCAGGAGGACATTGTTCTCTGCGATCCTCCCCCCATGCTTCTCGACCTCGCCCGCCCCATCATCCAGGACCAGTTGACCTCTTTCAGCACCGAAATCCCTGATGAAGTCCCCCTTCTGTCGGCAGAGCCGGGGAAAGAAGGGAGTGCCAACTCGTTATCCTACCTGCGCATTGCTATGCGCCTCAGCCCTCTCGTGCCCCTGGGCTTCCTGCTCGTCATCACCTTGTTGGCCGTCCGCACCCTGCGAGGATGGCTGCGCTGGTGGGGCATCCCGCTGCTGGTCGCCGGTTTGCTCGGCATCGTTCTGGCCTGGCTGATTTCCCCCATCTACGACTTCTTCTTCCTCACCGCCGTAGCGGCCAACGCCCCTCCCATGTTGCCGGGCAGCATCATTGAACTCATCCATGATGTAGGAGGTAGCATCCTCAGCGGCATCACGGAGCCGGTCATACTTCAAGCCATCCTGATCGCCGCTCTCGGCCTTGGCACGACAATCGGCTCCTTCTTCGTCCGTTCTACCTGACTTTGCATTCAGGAGGCCCCATGGACACTTCGCCTCCTCCCCCAAAAGAGCCCAACACGCTCGGTAACGCCAGCCTGGCCCTGGGCATTGCCTCCACAGCCCTGGTTTTCGGCATTGGCCTGTGCGCCATCACCGCCGTTGCCCAGGGTTGGATTGACCTGGCGCGCACACCTCTCTTCGTCTGTGGAGCGAGCAGCGCCTTCGTGGGTCTCCTCGCCGCTTTCGTGGGGGCCGCCGGCCTGATCGGGAGAAACCGTCCACGCGCCACTGCCATCGTCGGCCTGATTCTGGGAATGGCCGGCATCTGCCTCTTCCTCGCTTTCGTCAACGCCGTCAGAGGGGGATAATCGTCCCCTGCAACTTTTTCCACTCTTCCCCTGTACGATTCAATAGATGACCCCGGCAGACGAACGCCACACGGCGTCACTGGCTGCACAAGAAAACCTGCAAGCGTTCGCCGACCTCGTGCGTGCTCACCAACAGGCTGTCTTCAACATTGCCTACCGCCTGCTTGGCAACGCCCAGGACGCGGAAGACGCCACCCAGGAGACGTTTCTGCGCGCCTACCGTTTCTTCGACCGCTTCGACCCCA
>RFJH01000306.1 GCA_003694975.1 Anaerolineae bacterium
AGGTCGAGGGTCTGCGCGACGTGGCCTTCGCCCTCGCCCCGCTCACGGCGCGCGAGGCGCAGGAACTCATCGAGCGCACGTGGGCCGGCCGCAAACTGCGCGGCTTCCGCTCCATCCCTCCCGCCGATGTGGAGGCCGTCCGCGAGGCGTTGATGCGCCTGGCGCACCTGGCGCTCGCCTTGCCGGAGATCGCCGAAATCGAGATCAACCCCCTGCGCGTCCTGCCGCCGGGTCAGGGCGCTGTGGCCGTGGATGTGCGGGTGAAGGTGGAGGCTATCGTAGACTCAAAAAAACTGAGCAGTAGAGGAAGCGAGAATTAGACTGCCACAAATCCCTCGACCACACTCTTCCAGAACTCGTCCTTCTCCCCAGGCGTGAACGGCGTATAGAGCGTGATGCGGTCGGCCAGGCCGGCGTAGCGTTCTTTGAGGGCGGCAGCAAGCTCTCCAGGCCCTTGCACCTGCGTGGCGAAGACCTCCAACATCTCGTCCGTCACCAGGGCGAACATCTCGCCCCACTGACCTTGCCGGGCGTGCTCTGAAAGGCGCTCCGCGACGTCTCCCCA
Source organism: Anaerolineae bacterium (assembly GCA_003694975.1). Lineage (GTDB taxonomy): Bacteria > Chloroflexota > Anaerolineae > Anaerolineales > Villigracilaceae > J097. The sequence goes on from RFJH01000306.1 coordinate 566, forward strand.
GCCATGCAATTCCATCACCCGCCGATAGGAGGGCGTGGAGGCGTAGAAGGCAATCTGCGAGCGGACAAACTCTTTCTCCTCCGCCGAGGTGATGGCAAAGACCGTCACTGAGAGAGCCACGTCGGTACGCTGTCTTCCGGCCTTCTTTATCCCCTTCTCGATAGCGGGCAAAATTACTTCGCGCAGATAGCGCGGGCTGTGGAAAGGGTGGGCATGGAATCCGTCGCACACTTCACCCGCCAGCCGCGCCAGTCCGGTGTTGACTCCGGCAATGTAGATGGGGATGGCAGGATACTGGATCGGGCCGGGGTTGAAGAAGGGCGACATCAACGTCAGTTTGTAATATTCGCCACGATAGTTCAACTTCGTGCCGTTCTGCCAGGTATCCCATAGGGCACGAATAGCGCCGATCATCTCGCGCAGTTTGCCAACCGGCGATTCAGGCCAGTCCAGGCCGAAACGGCGTTGAATGTGCGCTTTGACTTGCGTCCCCAACCCGAGAATAAACCGCCCCTCGGACTGTTGCGCCAGGTCCCAGGCGGTGTAGGCCAGATTGCCGGGGCTGCGCGCGAAGGCGACGGCGATCGCCGTCCCCAACTTCATCCGATGAGTATGCTCGGCGATTAACGCACAGGGGAGGAAGGGATCGTGTTGCGTCTCGCTCGTCCACAGGCAGTCAAACCCCATCCGCTCGGCGGCTTCGGCAACCGCAGGGACATCTCGCAAATGCATTGGGGGGAGTACCGCATCGAATTTCATAAAGCCTCCAATCATCTACTCATCCAATTATCCAATCCTCCACTCAGCCAACTTCCAACCCCTCGAATTGCGCAATCGTCTCGCGCCATGTGTCGGGGATGGGGATCGTCTCGCCACTTCGGTAATCATACGTTACCAGGACACTCGAGCCGGTGGCAAGTTCCTCCCCACTCTCGCCGTCCACCATACGGTATTCCATCGTCATGCTCTTGTTGCCCAATCGTGAAACGCGTACCCCAACGCGCACCGCCTGTCCCCACTCGACCGGCATCTTGAACGTGACGTGGGCATCCGCCAGGATGATCCCGATATCCAAAAAGGATTGCCCCTCTCGGAACAATCCCAGATGCCTCAGGTAGCGGATGCGTGCCTGCTCGAAATAGGTCAGGTATTTGGCGTTATTGAGATGGCCCTGTGGGTCCAGGTCGCCATAGCGAACTTCGATGGGATGGTAGAAGCGAAATTCGGCCATAGCCCAATTATAACCTTCCTGCCCGGCAAAGCGTCAATCGCCGATACTTGTCATCGTGTTAGAATATCCGTGCTATGACCGTCATCCGCGCTTCGGAGATTGGCAACTACGTATATTGCCGTCGTGCCTGGTGGTATCAAAAACAAGGCATCGAATCGGCACATCGCGCCGAATTGGCCGCCGGGATCGAAATCCACCGCCGGCATGGACGCCGGGTAATCCTGGCCGGTCTCCTGCGCATCCTGGCTTTCCTCGCTTTCTCGATTGCTCTTATCCTCCTCGTCACCTACTGCACCCTCCGTCTCGTCTGACTTCCCCTTTCCCATCCCGGCAACCTCTTTACCTCTCCGTGCCATCCAACCATCTCATCCTCCAATCGTCCAATCATCCACTTATCCAATCCTCTGCTCTTTCACTTGTTTCATCCTCCCATGCTTCTCCTTGCCCTTGTCTTTCTTATCCTCGCTCTGTTCCTCTTCTGGCAATCCTCGCGCCAGCGTCGCGCCGCCGGATTGCCATCCGGGCGCATTGTCTACACAGACACGCGCGCCTGGGGAAAGGTGGAAAAACCCCTCTACGACCCCGATCTGCGCCTGACCGGCAAACCCGATTATCTGGTCGAACGGAACGGGCATATCATCCCCGTTGAAGTCAAATCCGGGCGCGCTCCCCGCGCACCCTACGATTCGCATATCCTTCAACTCGCGGCCTACTGTTATCTGGCTGAGAAGACGTTTGGAAAACGTCCTCCCTATGGCATCCTGCACTACGCCAACCGCGACTTCGCCGTTGACTATACCCCCGCACTCAGGGCGGCATTGCTGGACGTGATCGCCGAAATGCGCCGTGACGAACACCGCACGAACGTAGATCGTTCACACGAAGATGCCCGGCGCTGCCTGGGCTGTGGCTTCCGCCACCATTGTGACCAGGCCATCTGATTTGATACTATAATTGTAACGGCATGGACAAATCACCCATCCCAAAACGCCCTGTGGTCACTGTGCATCCCAAGATGCCTGCTGCCCTGAACGCGGCGGAAGACGTTGCGACGTTTTTGCGTGAGAGGGGCTTGCCTGCTCCCACCGGCTCCCTGTACGATGAAGACCTTCGCCGACGCGTGAAGGAGGGCGAGTTCGATATTCTGGTCGCTATCGGCGGCGATGGGACAATGCTGCGGGCCGGGCACTTGTGCGCGCCGTACCACCTTCCCATCCTCGGCATCAACCTGGGACGCGTTGGCTTCCTCATCCAGGTGCAGCGTGACGAATGGCCTGAAGCCCTGGAAGCCCTCTTGCGTGGCGAGTACTGGATCGAGAAACGCCTGATGCTGCGCACGGAGCACTACCGCGCCGGCGAGCGTCAGGGCACCTGGTACGCCCTGAACGAGGCCGTCATCGGGCGCGGACAATATATGCGCCCCGTCCGACTCTCCGCCAGCGTGGACGGTCATCTCCTGACTACCTACATCGCCGATGGCCTGATCGCCGCTACTCCTACCGGCTCGACCGCTTACGCCCTGGCCGCCGGCGGCCCCATCCTCCCCCCTGAACTGCGCAACATCCTCCTGGTTCCCATCGCCCCTCACCTCTCTGTAGACCGCGCCGTCGTACTGGCCGAAGGGGCATCGGTCAGCATCACCGTTCATACCGAGAACGCCATCCTGAGCGTGGACGGCCAGAGCCCCATTGGCCTGACCGAAGGTGACCGCGTCGAAGTACGTGCCGGAGAATATCCCGCCCTGTTCGTGCGCTTCGGCGACCAGGGCTACTTCTACCGTAACCTCACCGCTCACATGAACCAGAACCCCTCCCTCACCTGACGCCCTCACTCAATCTCCATGTCAACTACCCTCTACTGCGCCAACCACCCTAATCGAGAAACCACCCTGCGCTGTAACCGTTGTGAGAAACCCATCTGCGCGGAATGCGCCGTACACACCCCCACCGGTTATCGCTGCAAAGAATGCGTGCGAAGCCAGCAGAAAATTTTCATTACCGCACAGTGGTACGATTACCTCATTGGACCCTTCATCGCCATAGTGCTCTCTCTCCTCGCGAGCGGACTGGTGTTCTTACTGGGAGCGTTCATTGGCTTCTTCATGTGGTTTGCCATCTTCGCCCTCGCCCCTGCCGCCGGTGCCTTGATTGCCAATCTCGCTTATGCGGCTGTAAAACGGAGAAGGGCCCGGACGCTCTTCCTCGCCATAGCGGGTGGCGTTGTCCTCGGCGTAATGCCGGTTGCCCTGTTCCTCCTCCTCTCCGGAGACCTGTATTCCCTCATCTGGCAAGGCCTCTACGCAGCCCTGGCCGCCTCGACCGTCTTCTATCGCCTCGCCGGAATCCAGGTGAGATGAGCTATGCTCACAGAACTGCGCATCGAGAACTTCGCCATCATTGACCGCCTGGAATTGCGCCCAGAACCCGGCCTGGTCATCTTGACCGGTGAAACCGGTGCGGGCAAATCCATCATCCTGGACGCGGTCGAGATGCTCCTTGGCGGACGCGCCGATAATACCCTTATCCGTAGCGAAGCCGATCGTGCTTACGTCGAAGGCGTCTTTCGCCTGGATGGCTTTGCCCGGCAGGCCGTGCATCGCATCCTCGAACGCGAAGACCTGCTCGATGATCCGGATTACCTCACACTGGCGCGTGAGGTCCGCCGCGAGGGGCGCAATGTCGCCCGCGTCAACGGTCGCACCGTCAGCGTCAGCCTGCTGAAAGAACTGGGGACCTTCCTGGTAGATATCCACGGTCAGTCGGAGCATCTCTCCCTGCTTAACGTGCGCAATCACCTGAGCCTGCTCGATCGCTACGCCAACCTCGGAGAGGCCCTGGCCACCTACCGGCAGACGTACACCGAATTACAAAACATCCGCCGTGAACTGGACGAACTACGTCGCGCCCAGGCCGATGCCGAGCGCCGTACAGAACTCCTGACCTACCAGGTCGAAGAAATCGAGGCCGCCCGTCTGAGACCAGGTGAAGAGGAGGAAGCACGTCAGGAACGCGACCGCCTTGCCAACGCGGAAGCCTTGGCAAACCTGGCGCAAGAAGCCCTCACCGCACTGGACGAAGGCACCCCCGAAGCCCCCGCCGCAACCGACCTGGTCGGGCAGGCATCCCGCGCCCTGGCCAAACTGGCCCAGATCGACTCCGCTCATGCCGCCCTGGCCGAACAGGCCATCGGCATCGAAGAGACCCTGAGCGATCTCTCACGCGCCTTGCGCACCTATCTCGAAGAAATCGAATTCAACCCCAGACGCCTGGAACAACTGGAAGAACGCCTGGACCTGATTCACCGCCTGAAACGCAAATACGGCGAGAGCATCCCCGAAATCCTCGCCTTTGCCGAGAACGCCCGCCGCGAACTGGAAACCATCACCCACGCCACGGAACGCATCACCGAACTGGAAGAACAGGAACAACGCATCCTCGCCCAACTGGCCAAACAAGCCCAGGCACTCTCCCAACAACGCAAGACCGCCGCCGAAGCCCTCAGCCGCCAGATCGAAGCCGAATTGAACGACTTGCGCATGTCTCACGCCCGTTTCTCGGTGGACTTCCGTATCAAACCTGATGAGAACGGCCTCCCTATGCCGGATGGCTCCCGCCTCGCCTTCGACGCGACCGGCTTCGACCGCGTGGAATTCCTGATCGCCCCTAATCCGGGCGAAGGGTTCAAGCCGCTTGCCAAAATCGCCTCCGGCGGCGAGACCTCCCGACTCATGCTCGCCCTCAAAAATGTCCTCGCTCGAGCCGATCAGGTCCCTACCCTGATCTTCGATGAGATTGACCAGGGCATTGGCGGGCGCGTTGGCCTCGTTGTCGGCCAGAAACTATGGAACCTGGCCCGCCGTCATCAGGTCTTCTGTGTCACCCATCTGCCCCAACTGGCCGCCTTTGGTGACCAGCACCTGCAGGTACAGAAAGTAATCCAGCAAAAACGAACCATCACCCGCGTGGAACATCTGGAAGGCGAAGCACGCCTGCTCGAACTGGCACAAATGCTGGGCGAAGTCGGCGAAGGCACACTGCGTTCTGCACACGAGATTCTGCAAACCGCCCGCTCGTTGACACACCCTGCCGGCAACGCCGGATGATTCCTCTGGTTCGCGCCTCTCTCCCTGAAACATGCTGCGCGTCCAATTGTTTGGTACCCCAACCGTCAGCGATGACGACCGCCCGTTGCGCGTGCGAAGACGATTGCCGCGTCTTCTGCTCTTCTATCTCGCTGCAGGCGGAGCGGCGGTGGGACGTGACCAGATTGCAACCCTTTTCTGGCCTCACATTCCGAACGCATCCGCCCGCCGACGCCTGCGCGAAACCCTGAGCCAGTTACGCACGGCGCTCCCCGACCCAGGCGTAATCCTCACCCCCGAAGAGAGCATCGCCCTCGATCTCCACCGCGTGGACGTGGACGTGCTGACTTTTCGCAGCCTGCTCCACAAGGCCGGACGCGCCCCCTGGCTCGTCCCTGACGATTCTCCCCTCCCTCCCGACCTGCATCAGACACTCGTCCAGGCCGCCTCCCTCTGGCGCGGACCGCGCCTGCTGGACGGCGTAGACCTCTCCCTCTCCGCCGAACTGGAAGACTGGCACCGCCACCTGGAAAACAGCCTGCAACTGGAATTCCTCCCCGTCTTGAAGCGCCTTGCCAGGCATGAGACCGTTGTCGGCAATCCGGTACAGGCCGTCCAATGGCTATCCCAGGCGCTGGAGATCGACGAGTTCAACGAAGAACTCCACCTCGCGCTCCTGACCGCTCTGCTCGAACTCGGCTGGCGAGACGAGGCCCGTCAGCACTATCGAAAACTGGAAACGCTCCTGCAACGTGAACTGGGGACTTCCCCCTCTGCGCAGATCCAGGCCCTCAGGCCGCGCATCTTCGACCGGGATGGCGAATTCACCTTACCGGTCGAAATCACCTGGCCGACACACACCAGCCTCCGCGTGCCGTTCATCGGGCGCGACGACATCCTGAAAAAGATGCAGCAAGCTTACAACAACGGCGAAAGCCTGCTCCTGGTCGGGGAAGCGGGTGTCGGTAAAACGCGCCTCGTGCAGGAATTTTACCGCCGTCTGCGCCCCACCCCTCGCCTGCTGATTGCCTCTTGCACCCCTCAGGAAAAGAACCTGCCTTATCAACCCTGGATTGAAATGCTGCGGCACGGTGTGTATGGCGACGAATGGCGTGAACTGCCTGAGATCTGGCTGGGGTATCTTTCTTTGCTTCTGCCCGAATTGATAGCCGACTACGGGAAACGCGTGGAGCGTCCGGTCTGGCAGCCGGGGCAATCGCGCGGGGCGTTGTTCGAGGCCGTTCGTCAAGTCCTGAGCCACCTTACCGAAAACCGTCCCCTGCTTGTCTTCCTCGACGACGCACACTGGGCTGACGAATCGACCCTGGCCATCGCCGCCTACCTGCTGAACGAGGGGTTGTTCTCTGGGGGAAGAGGAATGCTCATTCTGGCCGCCCGCGCCGAAGAGAGCAACCCACAACTGGAACGCCTTGCGGTAGATGTCTCTTTGAAGCGTCTGAGCCGCCTCGAGGTCCGCCGTCTCAATCAGGACGAGATCGCCGAATTGACCTACCACGTCTTCGGCAAAATGCCATCCCCGACTTTCCTTGAACGTGTGACGCGAGATACGGGTGGTAACCCTCTCTTCCTGTTGGAAATGCTACGCGCCCTGCTCGCCACCCAATCACGCTTCCCGTTCCGCGAAAGCGAGGGGTTTCTGCCTCTCCCCAAAAGCGTGCAGGACCTGATTCGAGAGCGCCTGCAACGCCTATCGGCACTGGCCAGGGAAGTGGTCACCGCGGCCGCGGTGCTCGGCAGCCGCTTTGACGTGCGTATTCTGGAGGCCGTATGCCCTTTTCCTCCCGCAGAGACGGCCAGGGCGCTGGAAGAACTTGAAGACGATCAGTTGATCCGTCTCGCAGCCGATGGGAAACCCGGTCCGCAATACACCTTTGTCCATGAAAAGATTCGTGAGGCCATCCTCAACGATTTGAGTGCGGCGCGCAAACGCCTGTATCATCACAAGTGCGCGCGGGCGCTGGAGAAACGGCTGGGGGGCCACGGCGGACCGCGCGCCGCCGTCGTAGCCGAGCACTACGAAAGTGCAGGTGATCCTGAAAACGCTTTCCTCTGGTGGTCCAGGGCTGCCGAGCACGCCTATCGCCTCTCCTCTCTGGAAGATGCTACGGCCGCGTTCAGGCGTGCCGAACAACTCATTCCCCATTGCGATAACCTCGATGAGGAGGCAATCTACCACCTCTATCAGGTCTGGAACGATATGGCGTTCGAGACCAGCGATACCGACACTTTGTGGCGCATCAACCGGGACCTTCTGCACCTCGGCGAGGAACGCAACAGTCCCTTGCTCATTGGCTCTGCCCTGGACGGCTTGAGCGATGCCTGCCTGAGCGAAAATAAGTTCCAAGAAGGTCTGGAATATACCCGGCGTGCTGAAGGCTTGCTGGCCAGGAGTGGCAACCTCTTCGAGTACATGGAAATCTTGAGTCATCGCGGCGTGTTTGAATACATGCTGGGATACTTGAAAGAAGCGATCACCTCCTTCCACGCCGCTCTGGCACTCTGCGAAAACATCGAAGAGCCTCTCCCGCCGCTGGTGTTACGCGCGCGCGGCAATGCACATTACCAGTTGGGCCTCACCCACACGCTGACCGGATGGCCTCAGATCGGATGGAACCACGCCGAGCGTTCCTTGCAGGATTACATCCTTTGTAACAATCCTTATGGCCAGGCTATGGCATATAGCGTCCTCTCGTTGGCCGGATATTTCCTCGGCGACTATACACGAGCCTGCCATGAGAATCAAAAAGGGATGGAACTGGCCGAGCGCATCGGAGGGTGGCGCGTGCTGGGGCACTTGAGCGCCTATCGCTCACTGAACGAACTCGCCCTGGGACATCTGGGGCTGGCATGGCGGTATGCACAAAAAGCCCTCACCATCAGCGAACGACACGGCCACTACGAGACGACCTCCATAGCCTATCGCGTCCTCGGCGATATCCACTACTACTTGCAAGACCCCGCCAAAGCCGAGGAGTTCTACCGAAAGGGCATCGAGGCTGCCAGAGGACACTTCGCCGCTCTGGATAGCCTGGCGCGCCTCGGCAACGTCCTGATGCGTAGGGGCCAGCAGATGGGGAAGACTCACCTGTCCCAGGCCATTGCCCAGGCCGAAGAACGTGACCTCGCCAGTATCAGCCTCCCGGCGCGCGTTCACCACATCTTCCAAAAAGCCCATGTCGAACCGGGGGAAGAGACACATCGGGAAATCGAGTCCCTGCTTCAGGAAACAGAACAACGCGCCCTGAAGGTCTATCATCTGACGCTGGAGTACCTTCGGGCACGCCTTGCTCTCAGAGAAGGCAAGGAGAATCCAGAAACTATCCTTTACCACCTCGAGGACCTGGCCGCCGATGTTCAACGCACCGAAAACCCCTGGTTGGGCATCCAGATTCGCATCCTGCAGGCCGAGGTGCTGCATCGTCTTGCTGTCTCCGATCTGGGCGTTCGTCAAATCCTCCACACCCTGCTTGATAAACTGGAAGACTCGATCGGCGATGCGCCTCTGTGGGAAGCGTGGACGAAATACCGTCAGGCGATTTCCTCACTGCAGGCGCTTTGAGATGTCCACGTTATGACAACGCCTTTTATGCATAATGAAAACGTCCCAGATACCGGACGTGGTCAACGGTAGGGGAACCACGTAGCCCAAAGGTTGGTAGTGGGGGAGAGCACTACCGGCCTTTGGTGCTTTTAACCCCTTTTTAGCAAAAACTTACTGAAATCTACATTGACGCCTCGCCGCTCCTTCGCTACAGTAGGGCCCAGGATTGGGTCGGATGTCCGTCTTCGCGGCGGCGGTTGTTGACGCGCGGAATGCGATACAATCCCGCTCAGGAGTCGATCATGGATGAGAAAACCGATGAATGGCTTACTCTGAGCGAGGCGGCAAAGATGCTTGGGGTGCACCCCAGCACTGTGCGCGTTTGGTCAAACAAAGGCTTGTTGCCTGTCCATCGGACTCAAGGTGGTCACCGTCGCTTCCGCCGCGGCGAGGTGGAGTTATGGGCCCAGACCACACGTCAATCCGCCTCTCTTGAACCGCAAGATATCGTCCAGACGGCGTTGAGACGTATCCGCATCCAGATCGCGGAAGGTCACCTGGAAGCCGAAGCCTGGTACCAAAGCCTGGACGAGCAGGCACGCGCGCAATACCGTCGCAGCGCCGGCAGACTGTTCCAGGGGTTGATGGCCTACCTCAGCCTGGACGGTGAGGAGGCCATGACCGAGGCCACCGCCCTGGGGTACGAATACGCTTCGCACGCCCGCCGATACGGGTTGAGTTACGTGGATGCCGCACGAGCGTTCCTCTTTTTCCGGAATATCCTGGTTGAGGCCATTGTGAAAGCCTACCGTGAAGCAAACGTCTCATCCGGGAAAGCCTGGGAGGAGATGCTGCACAAGATTCACGATTTCACCGACCGCATCCTGCTTTCCTTGTTAGAAACATATCACCTTTTGGAGGATGCCAATCAATGAAAACCCCTTCTTCCGGCAAAGGCACACCGCGCCGCTACCCTTCCCTGTACGAAAAGACAATCCCCGTCGCCCTGGGAATCATTGCCCTGATCATCGTCTTTCTGGCCGTGGTCAGTATTGCCGTTGCCCTGGGATGGTTTCCCGGTGCGTATTAACCCCTTCAGGAGGTCTTCATGTTCAACACCCTGCTTCCCCTCTTATCGAGTATCACCAGTTTCGTCTTCGCTTTCTTTGTCCTGAAACGCTACGCAGCCCGCAAAGGCACCCATCTCCTTCTATGGGGAATCGGCACAATCTTCTATGGCATTGGTGGTTTCTGTGAGTTCTATTACGGCGCGTTTGGCTGGAATCCGCTTGTCTTCCGCCTGTGGTACCTTTTCGGGGCCGTCCTGGTTGCCGCCTGGTTGGGACAGGGGACAGTCTACCTGCTGGCGAAGCCCCGCTGGGCAAACGCACTGATGATCTTGCTGGGACTTGGTTCCCTCTATGCCCTCGTTAAAGTCTTCACCGCCGAACTCGATCCCAGCCTGATGACCACCGGCGTCCACACGGGGTCCGAACTGAGCGGTCACGCCATCGTGACCTCCGGGGTCCGCATCCTGACGCCCTTCTTCAATCTGTACGGCGTGATCACCCTGGTCGGTGGGGCAGCCTATTCCGCCTATATCTTCTGGCGCAAACGCATTTTGCTACACCGCACTCTGGGGAACATCATGATTGCCATCGGCGCCACGTTGCCGGCCTTTGGTGGCTTCTTCAGCCGCCTGGGAATCCCCGGCGCTTTGTATCTCGGCGAGTTCTTCGGTGTCATCCTGCTTTTCCTGGGCTTCCTGCGCGCGACCACGCCCATGGGTGAAACCCGAACCGCCGAAACAACGGCCTGATCCCACCCCACGAAGATGGCCTCCCGCAAGTGACGGCTTGCGGGAGGCTTGCTATTTTACGATATAATCCAGACAACCCAAGTGCGGAGTAGCCGAATGCCCTTCCTCAACCTGCCTCTCATCCTGGAAACCCGTCGCAATCACGCCCTCGAACATGCCACGCTGCACATCCTGGCAGAGAAATACCCCGGCCATCGTTTCGCCGGGCATTCCAATCCCACCGGTTTTTTCATCCTGGGCGATGCGCCGACCGAGGACGTCCGCCGCGCCGTATCACAAGCGCTGACCCGCCTGCGCGCCGGAGAACGAGAACTGGCGGTACATCCGGGTTGTGGGACGAACTTCCTCACCGTCGTGTTCCTCTCCACAACCCTGGCCTGGTCCCCCTTGAGTGGGGCACGGAACCTCCGCTCGCGTCTCTGGCGACTCCCGCTGGCCATCCTGATGGGGGTGATCGGCTTTCTCCTCGGCCAGGCGCTGGGTCCCGCCCTCCAGGCGCGCGTGACCACCGAAGCCGACCTGGGCAACCTGCGCGTCCTGGATATACAACCCATACGCCGCGGACGCTTCGTCGCCCACCGCGTTGTGACGGGGACATAAATCACCGCCCATGGCGACATCCCCTCCCATTCTCTTCCTCTACGGCAACGACGACTTTGCCATCTCCCGTCGATTGAAAGAGATCCGGGCCGAACTGGACGATGAACCCAACGCGGACCTGAACGTGACGCGCCTCGACGGGCGCACCCTCTCTGCCGAGACACTCCAAACCGCTCTGCAGACAACGCCTTTCCTGGCTTCGCAAAGGCTGGTCTTGCTGGAGAACCCCTCCGCAGCCTGCACCACCCCTCAGGCGCGCAAACGTTTCCTGGCCTCCCTGGAAAACATCCCCCCAACCTCCCGGCTCGTGATGTATGAATTCGTCGAAACGCGCACTTACCGCGATCCGCGCCGCGAGGCGCGAGAGGATGAGCGACATTGGCTGGTCAAATGGGGGAGAAAAAAAGATGGGGTTGGCCTGGAACGCTATCCTCTTCCCACCAGAGAGGAAATGTCGCACTGGATCATCCGGGAGACGAAACGCCAGGGCGGGGATATTGAGGAAAGCGCCGCTGGCTATCTGGCCGGGATGGTCGGTCAGAACACACGTCAGGCCGCGCAAGAAATTGCCAAGTTGCTGGCCTACGTCAACTGGGAGCGAACGATCACCTTGCAGGACGTAGAGGCCGTCAGTGTGCTCACCGCGCAAGAAAGCATTTTCGACCTCGTAGATGCCCTGGCGCTCGGCGATGGAAAAAAGGCGCAAACTACCCTTCACCGCCTGCTGGAAGAAGAAGACCCTTTCCGCATTTTCGGCATGATCGTGCGTCAGTTCCGGTTGCTGATCCTGGCACGCGAGGTC
>RFJH01000307.1 GCA_003694975.1 Anaerolineae bacterium
CGTTGCAGGTTCGCGTCTGTGCTGACCCCACCGTCCCTGTGGAGGTTTGCCCGCCGGAGCAGAAACGCTGGCTCTCCTGGGGCGAGTACTTCGATACGGCGAACTCCCCTCTCAACCCGCACAATCGCGGCTACGGTTTCTTCGTTTACGGCACGCTGCCCATCTTCCTCGTCCGCTACAGCGCCGAACTGATGAACGACATCGGCGTGTGGGCGAGGCATGTTTTGGATACCTCCTCCGCCGGTGGCCTCTTCGCGCGTCCCCTGAGCGCCCTGGCTGCCGCCAACTGGGCAGACTACGGTCACGTGCACCTGATCGGGCGGCAGTGGTCGGCCCTCGCCGACCTGGGGACCATCCTGCTGCTCTACCTGATCGCGGCGCGCCTCTATAACCGCAAGGTCGCCCTTCTCGCGGCGGCGTTCTCCACGCTGGCCGTGCTGCAAATCCAGCAATCGCATTTCTTCACCGTAGATACCTTTGCCAATTTCTTCATTTATCTGGCGACGTATTTCGCCGTGCGCGTCGCCCTGGACCCCTGGCGCGCCGCCGAGGGGAAGGATGCGCCGGTCCTGCCGACGCGCCGCGCCTACCTGAAGTCGCTGGCGCGCGACCCGCTGCTGTGGCACAGCGTGGGTTTTGGGCTGGCGCTGGGGATGGCCGTGGCCTCCAAGTTGAACGCCGCGCCGCTGGCGGTCCTCCTGCCGGCGGCCTTCCTCAGCCGCGAGGCGGTCCGCGCCGCGCTGACCGGACGGGAGGCGGAGTCCGCCGTCTCCGAGGCGTGGAGGCGCGCCGTCCTGTACGTCGTCACGGGCGCGCTGGTCTCATTGATCGCCTTCCGCGTCTTCCAGCCGTATGCCTTCAAGGGGCCGGGCTTCTTCGGCCTCATGCCCAACGACGCCTGGATCGCCAACATCCGCGAGCAGCGCGCCCAGGCCAGCGGCGACGTGGACCTGCCCTTCGCCCTCCAGTGGGCGCGCCGCTCCCACCTCTTCTCGTTCAAGAACCTGACCCTGTGGGGGCTGGGGTTGCCGCTGGGAATCCTGGCCTGGGCGGGATTCCTGGGGATGGGCTGGCGCATCCTGAAAGGGGACCGGCATCGCCACGCCCTCCTGTGGGGCTGGACGGCACTCTACTTCCTCTGGCAGTCCCTGCAATTCAACCCCACGATGCGCTATCAACTGCCGATCTATCCCCTCCTGGCGATGATGGCCGCGTGGGGAGTCTTTGCGTTGGCGAGGTGGAAGGACGGCAGGTTGAAACCCCTCGCCGCCTTGCTCGGCGGCCTCGTCCTGGTGCTGACCGCGGCCTGGGCCTTCGCCTTCACGCGCATTTACACCCGTCCGCACACGCGCGTCGCGGCCTCGCGCTGGATTTACCAGAACGTGCCCGGCGCGCTCAACCTGCTCATCCGCACGCCTGAAGGGGAACGCTATCAGCAACCCTTGCCTTTCGCGCACGGTTCGCTGATTCAGCCCGGGCAGCCTTTCACGAGCGACTTCACCATCCAGGCGGACGGCACGCTGGAAGGGGTCTCCCTGGCGCGGCCCACGAGTCGACCGCCCGGCAGCAGAGGGATCGCGCTGAGCCTGCTGGCGAAGGCGCCGCAGGACGGCCTGGCCGATACCCCCCTCGCCGGCGCGACGTACCCGCTGGCGCCCGGTGCGCGCGGCGAGGCGAAGGTCCCCCTGAGCGCGCCGGTCGCCTTGCAAGGCCAGACGACCTACGTCCTGTCGCTCCAGGTGGTGGGCGAAGGGGGGCAGGTGGACCTGTGCGCTCCGATCACGCTGCCCTTCACGGTGGAGGAGAGCGAAGCCTGGGACGAGGTCGTGCAGCCTCCCACGCAGTGCGTCCTCGGGGCGGGGGGAGCGGTGCAGATCGAATTCACCCCCCAGGCCGACGGCACGCTGAGCGAGGTCGTCTTCTCGCGCCTAGACGATGTCACCCCGCCCGCCGAAGCGGTGACCCTGACGCTCTCTCTGGCAAAGCCGGGCAGCGAATCGCCCCTCCTTCAGGTGCAACAGCGCGGCGACTTCCGGGCGAGTGAGACGCGCCGCGAACCGTTCACCCTCTCACTGCCGCAGCCCCTCCCCGTCCGAAAAGGGGAGCAACTGAGATTGAGCCTGGACGTGGACGGCGGTTCGCTCACCCTCTCCGGTTCGGCCCCGATCAACGAGAGTTCCTGGGACGACGGCCTCCCCCTGCGCCTGGACGGTTACGACGGTTTCGGCGGCATCTACCAGCCCGGCCTGAACCTGGAACTCTACTGGGACGACAATGCCGAGAAGTTGCAGCGCTTCCTGGATACCCTCAATCAGGGCGATTACATCTTCATCTCATCCAACCGGCAGTGGGGGAGCATTCCCCGCGTCCCCGAACGGTACCCGCTGACCATCGCCTACTATCGCGCCCTGCTCGGCTGCCCGCCGGAGAGAGAGGTGGTCTGGTGCTACAACGTCGCCCGGCCCGGCGATTTCCAGGGCGAACTCGGCTACGACCTGGTGGCCGTCTTCGAGTCGTTCCCCTCGCTGCACATCCCCGGCCTGCTCGATTGGGAGGTCAACGACCAGTTCGCGGAGGAGGCCTTCACGGTCTACGACCATCCGAAGGTGCTCATTTTCAAGAAGCGCCCGGACTACGACCCGGAACGCGTGGCGGCGATCCTGGGCGCGGTGGACCTGAGCCGCGTCGTCCACCTGACGCCGCGCCGCGCCGCCTCGTACAAAGACCTGATGCTGCCGCCCCGCCTCCTGGAGATTCAACGCGCCGGCGGGACGTGGTCCGAACTCTTCAACCGAGACGCCCTCCACAACCGCTACCCCGTCCTCGGCCTCCTCTTGTGGTATCTGACGGTCTTCGTCCTCGGCCTAGCGGCGTATCCACTGGTGCGCCTGGCGCTGCCCGGCCTGGCCGACGGCGGTTACCCCCTGGCGCGCAGCGTGGGGATGCTCCTGCTGGCCTATCTCTCGTGGCTCGCCGGTTCGTTCGGGGTGCCGTATCACCGCGTCACGATAGGGGTCGCGTTCGGGGCGATTCTGCTCCTCGGGGCCGCGCTCGCCTGGGGTCGGCGCGAGGCGTTGCGCGCCGAATGGCGGGAGCGGCGCGGGTACGTGTTGTTCATCGAAGCCTTGTTCCTGGCCTTCTTCCTGCTCGACCTCGCCATTCGCCTCGGCAATCCCGATTTGTGGCACCCGGCCAAAGGCGGCGAGCGTCCGATGGATTTCTCTTATCTGAACGCCGTTCTGAAGAGCACGGTCTTCCCGCCGTATGACCCCTGGTACGC
>RFJH01000045.1 GCA_003694975.1 Anaerolineae bacterium
CGACTTGAACATCCACGTAGACGATAAAGAGTTCCTCGTCCTGGTCGGCCCATCGGGCTGTGGGAAGACCACCTCCTTGCGTCTGCTTGCCGGACTGGAGGAAATTACGGAGGGACGAATTCTCATCGGAGACCGCGTGGTCAACGATGTCCCCCCAAAGGACCGCGACATTGCCATGGTCTTCCAGTCCTATGCCCTCTATCCCCACATGAACGTCTACGACAACATGGCCTTTGGCCTGAAACTGCGCAAAGTGCCCAAAGAAGAGATCAAACGTCGCGTCTACGAGGCGGCGGAGATCCTGGGGATTCAAGACCTCCTGGACCGCAAACCGCGCCAACTCTCCGGCGGACAGCGCCAGCGCGTCGCCGTCGGGCGCGCCATCGTGCGCGAGCCAAAGGTCTTCCTCTTCGACGAGCCGCTCTCCAACCTGGATGCCAAACTGCGCGTCCAGATGCGCGCCGAGATCAGCAAATTGCACCAGCGCCTCCAGACCACGTTTATCTACGTCACCCACGATCAGGTCGAAGCGATGACCATGGCGACGCGCATCGCGGTAATGAACAAAGGGGAATTGCAGCAGATTGACACACCACAGAATCTTTACGATTACCCTGCCAACCTCTTCGTCGCCGGATTCATCGGCTCACCGGCGATGAACTTCTTCCCCGCGACGTTGCGTCGCGAGGACGGCACGTTGTACGTGGATACCGGCGACTTCTCCGTCCCTATCCCTGCCGACCGCGCCGCGCCCTATCAGTCCTACGAAGGCAAGAAAGTCGTTTTCGGCATCCGACCGGAGAACGTCCACGATCCCGCCTTCCTGCCTCCCGACATCCAGGCCGAGAAGGTCGAGGCCAAAGTGGACGTGACCGAACTGATGGGGAACGAGATTTTCGTCTACCTGGTCAGCGGACAACACACCTTCGTCGCCCGCGTCGACCCGCGCTCGTCCTTCCGCGTCGGCGACCGGGTCCAGGTGGCGTTCGACATGAGCACCTTCCACATCTTCGATGCCGAAACCGAGAAGGCCATTCGTTGATCTTCACTGCCTGGGAAATCCCGCGCCGGAGGTAGAACCCGCCTCCGGCGTTCTGCTATAATACCTTCGATGGTCATCACCCTTCCTCCCATCCCGCGCCACATCGCCCCCATCGGCTGCCCTGCGGTCGCCGAGGCCTGGCCGGGGGCCGTTCGGCGCATCGTTGAATCTGTCCACCGGAAAGTCGCTCACAGTGTCCTGCGTTACCGGCCCCCTCATATTGCTCGCGCCTACCCGGGCGTGAAGTGACCGTAGACATCGCCGATGACCATCCCCGACTGGGTACAAGACGCCGTCTTCTATCAGATTTTCCCCGATCGCTTTGCCAACGGCGATCCGGGGAACGACCCACCCAACGTCCAGCCCTGGGGTGCGACGCCCACCATCTGGGGATTTCAGGGGGGTGACCTGCGCGGCATCCTCTACAAACTCGATTACCTCCTCGACCTCGGCGTCACCGCCCTGTATCTCAACCCCATCTTCCTCGCCCCATCCAATCACCGCTACAACATCAGCGACTACTACCGCATCGACCCTCTCCTGGGCACTCTGGACGATTTCCACGTCTTGCTCGATGCTCTTCACCGCAACGGGATGCGCCTCATCCTGGACGGCGTCTTCAATCACTGCGGACGTGGCTTCTTCGCCTTCGTAGATGTCCTCGAAAACGAGGTCCACTCTCCCTACAAAGACTGGTTTCACATCCGCCGCTTTCCGCTCGATGCCTACGGCGAGGGCGAAGCGCAAAACTACGCCGCCTGGTGGAACTTCAAATCCCTCCCCAAGTTCAACACCGATAACCCCGCCGTGCGCCGTTACCTGCTCGATGTGGCCCGTCATTGGATCGAGCAAGGCATTGACGGCTGGCGGTTGGACGTACCCAACGAAATCAACGACGATTCCTTTTGGGCCGAGTTCCGCCAGGTGGTCAAATCCGCCAACCCACAAGCCTATCTGGTCGGCGAAATCTGGGAGCCTGATCCCCGTTGGGCCAACGAGACTCACTTCGACGGCCTGATGAATTACCCCTTCCGCGCCGCGCTGCTGGACTTCCTGAACGGCGCGAGCGACGCCCTCCACTTCGCCGAAACCGTTGAAGGGCTGCTTCGCCTCTACCCACGCCGGAACGCCTACGCGATGTATCTGCCTCTCGGCTCACACGATACCGAGCGCCTCTTCACCGCCCTCGGCGGCGACCTGACCAAAGTCAAACTGGCCTTCCTATGCCAGATGGCCTGGATCGGGGCGCCCGCCATTTACTACGGCGATGAGATCGGCCTGGAAGGCGGGAAAGACCCGGATTGCCGTCGCGCCTTTCCCTGGGATCCCGCCGACTGGAAAGGCGACCTGCGTCCCTGGGTGCAACACCTCATCGCCCTGCGCAAACGCCTTCCCGCCCTGCGACGCGGCACACACACCCGCCTTCTGGCGGAGGGTCCGCTTTACGCCTTCGCCCGTATCCTCGGCGAGGAACGCATCGTTGTCATCATCAACGCCGGGGAGGAGCAGCGTCATATTCGCCTGCCGGTCGGCGACCTCTGGTCCGACGGCCGCGTCCCACGCAATCTGCTTGATCATCAAGCCCATCCCGTCCGCGAAGGGCGCCTGGAGATTTCCTTGCCTCCCCGAAGCGGCGCCTGGATTGGGGAAACAGCGTAATCGCACATTATCAAAGGAGTCTGCCGTGTCACCCTCTTCCACCAGTGGCATCACCGCCGAAGACCTCTACCGAATCGAACAAATCACCGCCCTGCATATCTCGCCCGATGGGCGGCATGTGGTGTACAGCCAGCAATGGGTGGATCGCAAGAGCGAGAAAAAGTACAGCAACCTCTGGCTCGTCCCTACTGACGGCGGCGCGCCAAAACGTTTCACCTATGGCAATCAGGTAGACGCCGCGCCGCGCTTCTCTCCCAACGGTCGCTGGATCGCCTTCCTTTCCAACCGCGAGGACGAAAAACAGCCGCAACTCTATCTCATCCCTACCGATGGCGGCGAAGCGCGCCCGCTCACCCACCTCCAGGGCGATTTCGCGGACTTCGAGTGGGCGCCCAATAGCCGCCGCCTGGTCACCGCCTTTCGCAAGAAAGACGCCGAGGACATCGCCCGCCAGAAAGATGAGCGCAAGAAGGAACTCGGCGTGGTGGAGCGCCGCATCACTCGCCTCTTCTACAAACTGGACGGCCAAGGATTCCTGCCCAAAGAACGTCGCCATATCTGGGTCATAAACCTCCCCAACGGACGCGCTCGCCAACTGACCCACGGCGAAGTACACGACGACTGGTCCCCGACGTGGTCCCCCGACGGACGCCACATCGCCTTCCTCTCGAACCGCAACGTACCCGACCCGGACCTTGAGCCGGACGCGGTGGACCTGTACGTGATCCCGGCCTCGGGCGGGGAACCGCGCCGCATCCCCACACCCTACGGGCCCAAGTCCCTGCCGCGCTTCTCCCCAAACGGGCGTTGGATCGCGTACTTCGGACGCGAAGGCAAAAGCAATTGGTGGAAGAACATGCACCTGTGGATTGTCCCCACAGATGGTTCGGCGCCGGCGCGCGATCTCCTCGCGGGGCATGACCTCCACGTGGGCGTCGACACAATCAACGACCTCCTCGGCGCCCTGCAATTGACGCCG
The DNA here is from genome assembly GCA_003694975.1 of Anaerolineae bacterium. Classification (GTDB taxonomy): domain Bacteria; phylum Chloroflexota; class Anaerolineae; order Anaerolineales; family Villigracilaceae; genus J097. Next base: position 3,681 of record RFJH01000045.1, read on the forward strand.
CCCACCTGGTCTGCCGACGGACAAAGCATCTACTTCCAGACGGTGGAACATGGGCGAACACAGTTGCGCCGCGTCACCCTGGATGGCGAGGTAGAAACCGTAATCGATGAACCCGGCGTGGTGGGTACATACAGCCTGGACGAGCGCCAGAGCCGTCTGGCCTGTTTCTTCGCCACCATGACCGACCCGGGCCAGGTTTGCCTGCGCGAGATGCTCAGCGGGCGACTACACCCTCTCACGCGCCTGAATGAGCGCCTGCTTCGCCGTCGTGACCTGGGAAGTTTCGAAGAGATATGGTTTGATGGCCCCGATGGCAACCGTCTGCAAGGCTGGATACTCAAACCGCCTGGCTTTAGCCGCCGAAGGAAATATCCCCTGATCATCGAAATTCACGGTGGGCCTCTGGTGCAATACGGCCACTTCTTCATGCATGAGTTCTACTACCTGGCGGCGCAGGGCTACCTGGTCGCTTTTTGCAACCCACGCGGCGGTCGCGGCTATGGCGAAGCCCATGCAAAAGCCATCTGGGGCGATTGGGGAAGTGCCGATTACGCTGACCTTATGGCCTGGGCGGATTACCTGGCCGCGTTGCCTTATGTGGATGAAAAGCGCATGGGCGTGGCCGGAGGCAGTTACGGCGGATACATGACCCTCTGGATCATCGGTCATACCGACCGCTTTCGCGCTGCCGTCGCCCAGCGCGTGGTAAGTAATTTCATCAGCATGTGGGGAACCAGTGACTTCAACTGGATTTTCCAGGAACCACTGCGCGGCAAGCCCCCCTGGGAAGACCTGCAAACCTTCTGGGAGCACTCCCCTCTCGCCTATCTACATCGAGCCACCACCCCCACGCTCATCATTCATAGCGAGCACGACCATCGCACTCCAATCGAGCAAGGAGAACAGGCCTTTATCACACTCAAGAAAGCCGGCGTAGAAACCGAGATGGTGCGCTTCCCAGAAGAGCCACATGGCCTCTCCCGCACCGGTCGCACCGACCGTCGCATCGCCCGCCTGAAGCACATCCTGCGCTGGTTCGATCGCTATCTCAAGTAACACCTGTTCGACATACCGATATACCCTCCCTCAAAGCGATGTCAAAGCGGGGGCTGCCACTGGTGTCGTGCACCCCAGTCGGATGCACCGTAGCGCATCCCCTCCTTCGGGGTTATAATGAGTGACCACCGCGCCCGATGAGAGCCTGGGCGCGGTTCGATATGAGAAGGAGTTTCTAATCATGAACGTACCCTCGTTTTTCGCCCGCCCCGGGGTGCAAACAACGATCATCCCTGTTGGAAAAGGCATCCCCTTTGGGGTGGAACGCGTCTTCAATTCACAGGTAGGCATCGGCGGCGCTTATGGGGCCTGGGGTGAAAGTTACGATAACACCACCCTGCAACACTTCGTCGAGGAACGCCTGGGAAGACCTCTGCGCGAGGAAGATCGCATGAATCTATCTGAACTGGGCTTCCTGCGGCGACACCACGTGCCTCGCCTGAGTCAGGAAGAACACCTCGAAGTAGAGGTCGAAGTTGGTGCGCGTCTGCTGCGCGAGGCGGCGCAGGCCTGTGGATGGAAACCGGAGGAGGTCGAAGGAGTGTTGATCGGCATGAGCGGCCCGGTGTCCGACGACTATGTTGAACGGATTTGTCAGCGGGCGGGCATTCCAGAACACGCTCTGAAAGTCAGCGTACACAAGGCCTGCGATGGCTCGATGGGCGCACTGCACCTCGCTTTGAATCCCGAACTGACCGCCCACACAAATGTAGAAAACATCGCCGAGGCGCTGCGCGGACGCAAAGTGCTGGTCGGTGGTATCGAAGGGCTGAGTCGCTTCGCAGGGCAATCGCAAGACGCGTACGCCTTGCAACTCTTCGGCAACGGTGCCAGTGCAATAGGCATCATTCCCGGCGAGTCCATCCACTTCCTGACCGGCAAAGCGCACGAAGCCTACGACGAACAAGGGGTGCTGGCCGTGCGCATGGACTACCCTCATTCTCGCGCCACCATGCTGGAAATCTCGCAAGAAGGGCCTCACCACATTCGCGTGGCCGGGTTGATGCATGAACCGGAGGACGGCTCACCGGTCTCGATGGCCGGGCCCATGGGCATGGTCAAACTGTTCGTGCGCACCGGCGTGCAGGTGGTGACCGAGGTCTATCGCGCTTACCGCAGATTAATGGAGCGACTGGGTAGGCCGGACCAATCTTTCGCCGTCGCCATCGTACATCACGCCAATTACAAAATCAATCAGTTGAAAGCCAAGCACTTGCGCCGGGAAGGGGTAAACCTGCCCATGCCCTGGCTCCTGAGTGAATTCGGCAACGTCAGCGCAGCATCGAACCTCATCGCCTTCCTGCGTGAGTTACCGCGCCTGAGACCTGGCGATCACATCCTCTTCGATGGCTTCGGCGCGGGGACCTATTACGACGTGCTCGCAGTCGCCTTAGGAGGGTAAACGCGCTCCAGACCACAGACCTGCCAATGGCATAGCGTTCACAAGGTGCGCAGCCCACCCGAAACGCAGCGATCGCCGGCAGGCCATGGCGGTACATGTCTCTTGCATCGTTAGCCACTTCGCCGGTTGCTCTCGCGCCGACGCACATGGCACGCAAGAGCCCCCTTGCAAGCGTTCACAACCAGACCGCTACTCCTCGAAATGAACAACGAAGGAGACAATCCCCCATGTTACACGCCCCCTCCCTTATAGGAGAAAGTCAGGGCTTTGGCCCACTACTACTTGTCATCGCGCTGGCCTTCGCCGTCCCCATCCTGCTCTCGCGATTTCGCGCCCTACCTGTGGTGGTGGGGGAAATTCTGGCAGGCATCCTCATTGGCCCATCGTTGCTCAACTGGCTGGGTCATTCGCCCACCCTGGATTTTCTCGGCGACATCGGATTGACTTTCCTCATGTTCCTGGCCGGTCTGGAGATTAATCTGGATGCACTGCTCCCCCAAAAAGGAAGGGCAGTGGACACCTCGCAATCTCTGCGGCGCCCCGGCATCGTGTACCTGGCCACCATCGTTCTGGCCATGCCTGCAGGATTGCTGCTCAACCGACTAGGGCTGGATGCTCACCCTATCTTGATTTTCTTCGTCCTCAGCGCTACGTCCCTGGGGGTATTATTGCCCGTGCTCAAAGAGCGTGACCTCTTGCCACGTCCCTTTGGGCAACTGGTGTTCCTCAGCGCCACGCTGGCCGATTTTCTCACCGTCCTGCTGTTCACAGTGTACATCTTAACCTCGGAAAACGGTTTTTCGGTAGAAATCCTATCCATCACTCTGCTCTTTGTGGTTTTTCTGGTGGTGATGCGCTTTGCACCGACGCTGGTACGCCTTCCACCGGTGAGGCGAATATTCGATGAACTCTCACACGCCACAGTACAAATCAAGGTGCGCGGCGCCATCGCCATTATGCTAGCCTTCGTCGTGCTGGCCGAAACGGTCAACGCCGAACTTATTCTGGGCGCTTTCCTGGCCGGCATGGTCATCTCATTGTTACGCTCCCCCGACGATACGGCGCTGGTGCATAACCTGGAGGCTTTTGGCTTCGGCTTCTTCATCCCCATCTTCTTCATCCTGGTCGGCGCAGACCTGAACCTGCGCACCCTGTTCGCCGAGCCACACTACCTGCTTCTGCTGCCTGTCATGCTGGTGGTATCCCTGTTGGTGAAAACGCTGCCCATGATATTGCTGAAAGGCAGCATCTCCTGGCGCGAAGTGTTGAGCAGCGGCCTGTTGCTTAACACCCACCTCTCCCTGGAAATCGCGGTGGTGGTCATCGGGGAACGCATTGGTCTGGTCAGTCCGGCAAGCAGCGCTCTCATCGTGCTGTTTGCAGCGTTGACCGTGGTACTCATGCCGTTGCTCTTCAATGCAGTGCAAACCAAAGCCTCTGTTCACACATCGCAGTAAGCACTACTGTAAGGATACGGCATCATCCCATCCGGATAACGACTGCCATCCAGGCGCATGGTGATTACGAGCCGTCAGAAGTAAAACACGCCGACCGGTAAGCCGGTCGGCGACACTTCACGCAAGAGACTCTGTTATTAGCGTCTCTTTCTCTTTAATTCGTCTTTCAATATCAGGCTCATGAACACGCTGACTACGCTGACGACCAAAGAGCCAAGGAGCGCGTTCCAGAAAACGGGTTTGCCAATCACCAGCCCCAGGCCAAACGCCTGCCCGATCACGCTGGTCAGCCAGAAAAGGAAAGTATTAATCAGCAAGGTGAACAGCCCCAACGTCAACGCAACCAGGGGACAGGTGAGTAGCCTGAGCAGGGGGCGCAGCAAGGCATTAATCAAACCGAAGATGAGCGCCAGCCAGATGATGGATGCCCAGGAACCATACAACTGAATCCCCGGGATCAAGATAACCGCCAGATAAAGCGCGACCGCATTGATTACCCAACGCAGGATTAACCTGGTCATCATGCTCTCCTTTTTCAACGAGTGTCAATAGAGTGTCTTACAAACATACGTGGAAAAATCTATTTTGTTGCGCCCGAGGTGGCCGAAGTCCCTTCGGCGCGCATCCAAAGCAGTGTCCGCTGGGGGTTGAAGCCGGCGGCACGGATGGCGGAATCGGCCTCCCCGGTCGGATAGTCCAGCCAGAGTATATGTCGAGGAGGGGCATGGCTGCGTGCCTGAATAAGAAGAGCGGTCAAGGCCGAAGGGTCTGCCTTTGGTGCCAAAGCCGCCCAGAGCACGTCGACACGCTCTCCCCAAGATACGCGAGCAAGGACACCCAGGGGTTGACCGGCCTGAACCGCCACCCAACGCTGCACGTGGTACCCCATCACCAGGCGATAAAGCCCACCCCACAGATCGGGACGAAGAGCGTGCCAATTGGGGAAACGATAATACCAGGCCAGTTCAGGAGGATAAGCGATCTTCAACCAGTGACGCTGGCGGCCCCACCAGCGCTTCGCGTTGTGGACCAGGCGAAACGCGCCCCGGTAGCCACCGAGAGCCGGAGTAGCGCTCGCCTCCCAGGTCGTCCGTTCGGCGCGCGGGACAAAGCCCAGGTCACGGTAGAGGCGTATCGCCGTTGCGTTTTCTGTGCGCACGTGCAGCCATATCGAGTTGGCTTTGCGTCGCCGCGCATGGCGCAGGGCACGCGTCATCAGGGCACGGGCGATTCCTCGGCGGCGATAATCGGGATGGACCGCCACATTTGCAATCAAGTACACGCGCTCGCCCCGACGACGAAACGGCACCAGGCTAACATTGCCAACAATCCGCCCATCCTCCTCCCACACGTAGCCCAGGTGGGGAAACGACATCGCCTGCAAGATCGGCGGTGACCAGCGAAGAAATCGCCCCGCGCGGTCCATGCCATGCATTGACCTGGAGCGACGGCCTCCCTTATCCGTCCCCCCATAAAAACAAAGTTCCACCAGTTCAACGACGGCTCTCAGATCACGCATCGCGTTGAACGGGCGCAGGTGATCGCATTCGGATTCGGGGCGTATGGAGATCGTAATCGCCGACATCAGCCCAATTATAGCGCCTGTTTGCACTTTTGGCATTCGGGAGTAGAATTGATATGTTATGACGATTCAACCATCCGCCCCCTCATCCTGGCGTGTCTTGCTCTGGCACTGGTTTCGGCGCGTCGTCAAACCGGTTACTCTGGAACGACGCGCCGAGGTGCAGGTACAACTTCGAGAAGCCTCCACCCCAGACCTGGATTTCTTCGTCCTGGTATCACTTTCCAGTGTGATCGCCACGCTGGGGTTATTGACCGATTCCGGCGCGGTCATCATCGGTGCCATGCTGGTCGCGCCGTTAATGTCCCCAATCATCGGCCTGGGCCTGGCCTCGCTGACAGGCGATGCTAGGTTGCTCCGCGACGCAGGTTTTGGCCTGGTACGCGGTGCGTTGCTTTCCGTGCTCATCGCCGTTATACTGACCTGGAGCAACCGCCACCTCCCCTTCATTGCCCTCCAGGAACTCCCCGGCGAGGTACTCAGCCGCACCCGCCCCAGCCCGATTGACCTGCTGATCGCTCTGGCCGGTGGCCTGGCAGCAGCCTTTGCCCTGGCAGAGCCCGGCCTCTCGGCTGCCCTGCCTGGAGTCGCCATTGCCACCGCGTTGATGCCGCCTCTCTGCACCATTGGTGTCGGCATCGCCCTGGGACGGTGGGACGTAGCCGGCGGTGCGTTGTTGCTTTTCGTCACCAACGCCGTGACCATTGCCTTCGCTTCCATGCTCATCTTCTTCATCCTGGGGTTTACCCCACGCCGAGAGAAAAGCAATCGTCTGCCGCGCGGTCTGGTTTATTCGGCCATCTTCACCGCCTCCCTGCTCGTTCCTCTCACTTTACTCAGCGTCTCCTTTGTACGCCAGGCCTCGGAAAATCGTCTCATCAACACGGTGGTCAGCGAAGAGGTGCGCAAATACGATGCCGAACTGGCCTCTCTCCGCGTCCATCAAGATGGCGATACACTGCGCATGGAAATTACCGTTCGCACACCGCAATCCCTCTCCTACAACGACGTCAACGAACTGCAACGCGAAATCGCCGTCCGCCTGCAACGTCCGGTCGCCATCGTCGTCAACCAAATTTTCGCCGCACGTCTCGACCCGCTCATCCCCCCCACCCTCACACCAACCCCGACTCCTCCTACGTTAACTCCAACCCCAACATTTACCGAAACGCCCTCGCCGACGCCGACCCCCACCGCTACGCTTACCCCCTCACCAACCCCTTCGCCGACCCCCACCCCCTCCCTGGCGCGCGTCGTCAACACCCTGGGACGCCGCATTGATCTGAGGCAGTCGCCCGGTGGTCCATCCATCGCCCGACTGAAAGAGGGTCAATACGTCACCGTCCTATACGGCTACCAGATCGCCAAAGGCCTGGTATGGCTTGAAGTCCAGGACCAGGAGGGCCGCATAGGATGGATGCCGCAAATCTACCTGACCGTGGTCACGCTCACCCCTTCCCAAACTCCAAGTCCAACCCGCACTCCAACCCCTACGCCCAGCCCTGCGCTCAGCGTCACCGCCACACCATGAAATTTTCCCATCGCGGCCACAGAAACAAGAGACGCCCTCCGGTCGGAGGGCGTCGTGCGCTCTGAGGGAGGCGAGATCACACCGGCGGCAGGGTGCGGCGCAACACATCGTACATGGCCAGGCCGCGCACCGTCCCCTCGACCACGCAGGTAAGGGGATTGTCCACCAGATAGGCGGGAATACCGAGGGATTTAGTGAGCAACTTATCAATGCCGCGCAGGAGGGCGCCTCCTCCACACAACGCCACGCCGCGGTCAATCACATCTGCGACCAGTTCAGGGGGCGTCTTCTCCAGCACACGGCGACCGGTCTCAACCACTTGCTTGAGCGGCTCCTCAAGCGCCTCCACAATCTCACCCGTGGTCAACGTGACCGGTCGCGGCAGCCCCGTCACCTGATCCTGCCCCTGTACCTCCATACTTTGTTCTTGATCCTGAGGGACTGCCGCTCCGATTCGAATTTTCAACTGTTCCGCCGTTGGCTGGCCAATGACCACGCCGTATTTGCGTCGGACGTAGGTGATAATGGCATCGTCCAAGTAAAGCCCTCCGGCGCGTAACGTCTCTGCCGAGACAATGCTATACATTGCCAGGACGGCGGCCTGTGTTGCCCCACCGCCCAGACAGATAACCATGTTCCCCGAAGGAGCACTGATAGGAAGGTCAATACCCAGAGCGGCCGCGAGAGGTTGCTGAATCAAATACGCATCCCGACTGCCTGCACCAAGCACCGCCTCATGCACGGCGCGACGTTCCACGCTGGTCACACCATAAGGGACAGAGACCATCACGCGTGGTCGGAAGATGCGCATCGGTCCACTAACGCGCTGCAACAGGTAAGAAAGCAACGCCTCCGTGACCTCGTAATCGGCGATGACCCCATTCCGCAGTGGGCGCGTGACCTCGATGGTTTCTTCCGGGACGCGGCCATACATCCCCAACGCCTCTTCGCCCACGGCGACCATTTTCTGTTCTTCGACCTCGATAGCAGCAATCGTCGGTTCCTGAACCAACACCTGCGTGCCATCCGCCACGCGGGTGTACATTGTTCCCAGGTCAATACCGAGGTCTTTTGAGAAGAGAGCCATCGCTTTACTGTCGCCTTATTCTTCTTCTTCACCCATTCGAGAAGGTCGTTGCGCCACGCGACGGAAGCGACGCACTGCGTCCAGGCGAAGGTTCGAGCGACGCAACGCGGCCTCAATCGCCAGGTAAGCGTCCGTATCCGGCGGAGGCCCTTCGGCCAGCAACGCCTCCGCCCGTTTGCGAGCCGCCTCGGCGCGCTCCACGTCAATTTCTTTCACATTCTCCGCAGCATCGGCAAGAATGGTAATGATATTCGGTTGCACCTCGGCGATGCCACCGGCAACAGTGAAAATCTCCTCGTTCCCCTGATAGCGGACGCGGATGATGCCGTACTCCAGCGTCGTCAGCAGGGGCGCGTGGTTAGGCAGAATGCCCATTTCTCCCGCCGTGCCGGGGAGAATGACGATATCCGCATCCCCTTCGAAGACCATACGGTCTTGGGAGACAATCTCACAACGAATCGGCATAAGCGGTTCTACCCTTCCGTTTCATCCGGCAGTAAAAGCCCGGGCTGCCTCACGAAACGCCTGCCGCTAGGCGCTCAGCCTTCTCAACCGCCTCGTCAATCGTGCCCACCATCATAAACGCCTGCTCTGGAAGGTCATCGTGCTTGCCTTCCAGGATCTCGCGGAAGCCACGCACGGTTTCCTTAATCGGCACGTACCGTCCCTCCAGGCCTGTGAACTGTTCGGCCACGAAGAACGGCTGCGAGAAGAAACGCTCGATCTTGCGGGCACGGGCGACGATCAGTTTGTCGTCCTCGCTCAATTC
>RFJH01000308.1 GCA_003694975.1 Anaerolineae bacterium
CACGGTTGACATCCGTGAGGTCGCAGGTTCAAGTCCTGTCTCGCCCACAAAGCCATGCCGGAAACGGCGTGGCTTTTTTGGATTATACTTCGAAACCGACATTGCTTTTTCGGAGTACCTTGAGTATAATATCGCTCACGTACGAGAAACGCGAAGACCGGGACGAGTAGGCGGTCACAAAGCCTGACAGGGAGAGCGCGGCCAGAGACTGCGAGCCGGCTCCAGGCTCCCCGCCGAAAACCCCCCGCGAGCGTTGACCGGAAAGCCGCTCCGGCGGTGAGTATGGAAAACGGTCGGCCCCGTTATCGGCCTCAAGGAGATGCCCTGGGCGTCCTCGCCTGGGGTAAATCCGGGTGGAACCGCGTGAACGCATGGCGCTCTCGCCCCGGAACGGGCGAGGGCGTTTTCGTTTACGCCTTGCGTACAAACTACACGAGATCACGCGAGGAGGCAGAGATATGGCTAATCAAAAGGAGCGATACGAGGATTCCAGGCTATACCGCATACGACACTCGGCGGCGCACGTGATGGCACAGGCCGTCCTGGAGTTGTTTCCGGAGGCCAAATACACGATTGGCCCCCCCATCGAGAACGGCTTCTACTACGATTTCGACCTGCCGCGTCCGCTCACCCCGGAAGACCTGGAGAAAATCGAAAAGCGAATGCGCGAGATCATCGCCGGGAAACACGACTTCGTCAAAAAAGTGGTCTCGGCAGATGAGGCACGCCGCATCTTCAAAGACCAACCGTATAAACTGGAGTTGATTGACGGCCTCGAGCAAGGCGGCTACGACGAGTACGGCAATCCGCTGGACGAGAAACCGGAAATTTCCATCTACCAGCACGATACTTTCGTAGACCTGTGCCGCGGCCCTCACGTCTCTAACACAGCGGAGATCAACCCGGATGCCATCAAATTGATGAAAGTGGCCGGTGCCTACTGGCGCGGCGACGAGAAACGTCCCATGCTGCAGCGCATCTACGGAACGGCCTGGGAGAATACCCAACAACTGGAGGAGTATCTGCACCGTCTGGAGGAGGCCAAACGCCGCGACCACCGTCGCCTGGGGAAGGAACTCGATCTCTTCAGCACCTCGGAGGAAGTGGGAGCCGGCCTGATCCTCTGGCACCCGAAAGGCGGTCTGGTGCGCCACCTGGCCGAGGAGTTCTGCAAACAGGAGCATTTGGCGAACGGCTACGACTTCGTCTATACCCCTCACATCGGGCGCAGTCACCTCTGGGAGACCAGTGGTCACTTGAAATGGTACCAGGAGAACATGTACGCGCCGATGACCATTGACGAGGACAAGTACTACATCAAACCGATGAACTGCCCCTTCCACATCATGATTTACAAGAGCAAAATCCGCAGTTATCGGGATTTGCCGATGCGCCTTGCGGAGTGGGGCACGGTATACCGTTACGAGCGTAGTGGCGTGTTGCATGGCCTGTTGCGCGTGCGCGGCTTCACTCAGGACGATGCGCATCTGTTCTGCCGCCCCGATCAAATGCCGGAAGAGATTGACCGCGTGCTCAACTTCTGCCTCCATATCCTGCGCGGTTTCGGGATGACCGAATTTCACGCCTACCTCTCTACCCGCGATCCGGAGAAATCTGCCGGCGATGAGGAACGCTGGGAACAAGCAACCGAGGCGCTGCGTGCCGCCCTGGAACGAGCCGGCCTCCCCTATGACGTGGACGAAGGTGGGGCAGCGTTTTATGGCCCAAAGATCGACCTGAAAATGATTGACGCCCTGGATCGCGAATGGCAACTCAGCACCATCCAGTTTGACTTCAATCTTCCGGAGCGCTTCGACCTGACCTACGTCGGCGAGGACGGTCAGCCGCATCGCCCCTACATGATCCACCGCGCCCTCCTCGGTTCGATGGAGCGCTTCATGGGCGTCCTGATTGAGCACTATGCCGGTGCCTTCCCCGTATGGCTGGCGCCGGTGCAGGCCGTGCTCATCCCCATCGCCGACCGGCACCTGGACTACGCCCACAAAGTGGCCGAACAACTGCGCACCGAGGGCCTGCGTGTCGAGGTGGACGAACGCTCCGAGCGTATGAACTCCAAGATTCGCGACGCCGAGATGCAGAAAATCCCCTACATGCTCATCGTGGGAGACCGGGAAGCCGAAGCCGGGAAGGTGGCGTTGCGTCTGCGCTCCGGCGAGAATCCGGGGCCGATGCCCATAGCCGAATTCATCGCCAGGGCAAAGCGCGATATCGAGGCGCGAGTTTAAGACAGCACCGGGCAAGCCTTGTGGATTTCTATTGCCGAAATCCCGAAAAGCGACTATAATTCCGCCTGCAATCGGGGCGTGGCGCAGCCCGGCTAGCGCGCTTCAATGGGGTTGAAGAGGTCCCGGGTTCAAATCCCGGCGCCCCGACAGAAAAACTCCCCCAAACGGGGAGTTTTTCTCTTGCCAAACCCCTTCCCTTCGGGTATCCTTAACGGCGGGAGTGGTTAAGTCCCGGTGGGCTTCCCGGTCTTCAAAACCGGTGGCGGGCCGCGTTGCGGGCCGCGGTGGGTTCGACCCCCATCCACTCCCGCCTTTTTATATCGCTTCTCTTCTCTATAACGGTGATGCCATGTTCCCCGAAATCGAAATCCTGACCAGCCTGGTAGCGCGCGTCTTTCGCATCCATGACGTGACCCTGGGGGACGATGAGCAACGGCTGATCGCCCGCTACCACGGCCAATTGCTCTACGAAGACTCCGCCGCCGCCTACGATCTCCTCGCCGACGCCCTGAAACCGTATAACATCACTCCCCTCTTCCGCATCGAACGAGGCGTGCAGACCATTTACCTGGTACCCGGCGTGGTGCGTCCAAAACCGGCCAACCCCTGGGTCAGTCTCGGTCTGTTCATCTTGACTCTGCTGAGCGTGCTGCTCACCGGAGCGTTATACGCCTACCAGGGCCCCGCGACAGGCCTCAAGGGATTGCTCGCCAACCTGTGGCGTGGCTGGCCGTTCGCGGTCAGTTTGCTGGGCATCCTCACCGCTCACGAGTTTGGACACTACCTGACCGGTCGCTACCACAAAACGACGGTCACGCTGCCCTACTTCATCCCTTTGCCTTTCAGCCTCCTGGGGACGATGGGCGCCTTCATCCAGATGAAAGAACCGCCAAAAAACCGCCGCGTGCTGTTCGATATCGGCATCGCCGGCCCACTGGCCGGGCTGGTAGTCGCCATCCCGGTGCTTCTGTTAGGGCTCTCCCTCTCCTCGTTAGGCCCGATTGAAGGGGCAGGGATTCTGGAAGGCAACTCTATCCTCTACCTCCTGGCAAAGTTCGCCATCTTCGGGAAATGGCTACCACAGCCAACCAGTTTCCACGGCCTGCCGCCGTTGCTTTACTGGGTGCGTTATTTCTTTACCGGCCTGCCCTTCCCCGGCGGTGGCCTGGATGTGCAATTGCACCCCGTCGCCCTGGCCGGATGGGCCGGCCTGCTGGTGACGGCTTTGAACCTGATCCCTGCCGGCCAACTGGATGGGGGACATATCATCCATGTGGTGCTCGGCCGGCGCGCTCACAAACTATTCCCCTTCATCTTGCTCATCCTGATGGTCATGGGAATGTTCTGGGCAGGCTGGTGGCTATGGGCTGTGCTCCTCTTCTTTCTCGGACGCACCGCCGCGGAACCCCTCGACCAGATCACACCCCTGGACCCGCGCCGCCGCGCTCTGGCTATTGTCATGCTGGTCATCTTCATCCTCGTCTTCGTTCCCGTACCGCTGGTAGAATTCGGATAACATGCGTCACCTCCTGCGCTCTCTTGCGCCAGGCATTCTGGTACTCACCTTGCTGGTGCTCACCGCCTGCCAGAGCACAGCAACACCTGCGCAAACCTCCACACCAAAGGCAACGCCATCTCCTCCCCGGCCTACTCCAACGCCCACCCCCTTCGTCACCCCGACCAGCGCACTGGGGCTTGACACGGAGGACCTGCGAGGCACAGCCATCGAGGTCTGGCACCCCTGGTTCGGTGCAGAAGCGTCTCTGCTCGAGAGTCAGATCGCCGATTTCAACGCGAGCAATCCATGGGGAATCACCGTTCACGCGACATCGAAAGGGAACTACACATCGATTCTTTACAATGCATCGGCGGCCATCGTCGGCCTGGAGAAAGACCGCCCCGATGTGGTCGTTGCACTGCCCGAATACGCGTTGACGTGGGATGCGGACGGCGGCGTGATAGACCTGACACCCTACATCACCGATGCGGTCTATGGAATCACTGCTGCCGAACGCATGGACTTCCCTGCCGTCTTCTGGTCACAGGACATGATCGGGGAGCGCCGACTCGGCATGCCTGCCCAACGGAACGGTCGTTTCCTTTTTTACAATCAGACCTGGGCGCGCGAACTGGGCTTTGAAACGCCGCCCGGCACACCGCAAGAATTTCGTGAGCAGGCCTGTGCGGCAAACCGCGCCATGCGCAATGACGACGATCCCTCAAACGACGGCCAGGGTGGCTGGATCGTGGACACCCATCCTATGACCATCTACGCCTGGCTTTTAGCATTCGGTGGCGGCCCGCTTCAGGACGGAAACTATCGCTTTCTGACCCCCAACAACATCGCCGCCTTTACCTTCCTCCGGCAATTGGCGGAAGACAATTGCGCCTGGGTCTCCACCGAAGAGACACCCTACGCGCAGTTCGCGTCTCGCAAAGCGCTCTTCGCCACAGGCGACCTGGGAGACCTTCCCGACCAAATGCGTGCCTTTGCCCAGGCGAGCAACGGTGATGAGTGGACGGTCATCCCTTTCCCCGGCACAGAGGGAGGGGTTGTGCCGGTTTATGGCTCGTCCTTCGTCTTGCTGCAAACGGACGAGAGGCGACAACTGGCTGCCTGGCTGTTCATGCGCTGGCTGCTATCTCCGGAGAAACAGGCTCAATGGGTGCAAACTACAGGTCTTTTCCCGCTACGGGCCTCCTCCCTGGCATTGCTCACAGGCTATCGCAACGACCACCCTCAGTGGAACAATGCCATCGCGCTGCTACCCAATGGCTACCCTCAGCCGCAACTGGCCTCCTGGCATACCGTGCGCTACGTGCTGGGTGATGCCGCAACGCATATCTTTCGTGTCGGCGTAGGCAGTGGCCAGGTCTCGGCAGTGTTGGCACAGATGGATGCCCTGGTCTCCGATATCACGGATGAGCGCTGATGCCTCGCAGGCGAAAAAACAACGTTTATGTAGTCTGGAAAGGACGCAAAAGGGGCGTCTTCGATACATGGGAAGAATGCGCGGCTCAGGTGGTGGGGTATCCCGGAGCGGAATACAAAGCATTTCCCACCCGCCAGGAGGCCGAACGCGCCTATCGTCAGGGGAAATATGAGGACTTTATGGGGAAAACCCCCGCGAAGCGCCCCTGGCTGTTCGCTCCGGATGGTCCCATCCCCGAAAGTTACGCCGTGGACGCCGCCTGTGCGGGCAACCCGGGCCCAATGGAATACCGCTGCGTCCACATTCGCAGCGGCAAGGAGATTTTTCACGAAGGGCCGTTCGAATACGGGACGAACAACATCGGCGAGTTCCTGGCATTGGTCCACGCCCTGGCCCTGCTCAAACGACGCGGTATCACCGCGCCGATCTACTCCGATTCAGGCACAGCCATCGCCTGGGTGCGGGCGGGAAAATGCGGCACGAACCTTCCACGCGATGAGCGCACCAAGCCCCTTTTTGACCTGATCGCACGCGCCGAGCGCTGGCTGGCAGAAAATGAGTATCCCAACCGCATTCTGAAGTGGGATAGCGAGGCCTGGGGCGAAATCCCTGCGGACTTCAACCGCAAATAAGCCTTGCATGCGCAATGGATGTGATATAATCGCAATATGACGCCGCAAATACCCATAGAAGGTAAAACCCCTGCGTCAAATTCCCAGGATGCCATCCGTCGTCAGCGGATGGTTATTGCCATTGCCATCCTGATCGGTGTGCTTCTTGTCGCCGGCATTGGCATAGCAGTCGCGGCATTGTTGCAACCCGATACACCAACGGAGCGCATCCGCGATATCTTTATCATTTTCATGGCTCTCGAGAGTCTGGTCATCGGCGCGGCGTTGATTGTGCTCATTGTACAGATTGCTGCGCTGATCAACTTGCTGCAGAACGAAGTGCGACCGATCCTCGAGGCCACCAGCGAAACTGTGCACACCCTTCGTGGCACAACCGCCTTCTTGAGCGAAAATCTCGTACAACCCGTTGTCAAACTAAACGCTTCTCTTGCCGCTCTGCGGCGTGCGCTGGAACTGTTTGGGCTCTTGCGACGCAAATAAGCATACACTGAGAGAAGCACAGAAAAACCACCTGTCTCTGGGAAAGGAGAGTAAGCCATGTCCGAGCGTGATGAATTTGGAGCCTTTTTAGTTGGGTTTATCGTTGGCGGTCTTACTGGGGCCATTGTCTCCCTGCTGTTTGCACCACAATCCGGTGAGGAGACCCGTACGCTGATTCGAGAAAAAGGTATCGAACTGCGCGATCGCGCCAGCCAGACCGCGGAGGAAGCCATTGCCCGCGCCGAGGCTGCAGCGGCAGAAGCGCGCGCCCGAGCCGAGGAACTGGCGCGCGAACTCCAGGCGCGCAGCCAGGAAGTCGCGGAACGCGGCAAAGAGGTGGTAGAAACCGTCAAGAAGACGGCGAAAACCGCCCGCAAGAAAACCACTTCCTCCGGCGAGGCAAAGGCGGGCGAAGCCGGCGCCTAAGCGCGCCCCTTCGCAGTAAAACAGAACAAACAGGGTTTGGCCGCCAGGCGCGGCCAGGCCTTGTATTTTTATATGGCCTTTTCGCTTTTACTGCGGCTCTTCTTCAACCTGCTCTACCACCCCTTCGCCTGGGCATACGACCTGGTCGCCGCGACGGTTTCGTTGGGACAGTGGAACGACTGGGTGCTGAGTGTGCTTCCTTATATCAAAGGGGCACGCGTCCTGGAGTTAGGACATGGACCGGGCCACCTTCAAGCAGCGCTCCAGGAACAGGGGCGATTCGCCGTAGGCCTGGACGAATCGCGCCAGATGAGCAACCTCGCCCGTCGTCGACTGCAACGCGGCGGTCATCTCCCTTTTCGTCTGACGCGCGCCGTGGCGCAGGCGCTCCCCTTTGCTCCACAGACGTTCGATACCGTCGTTGCAACATTTCCCACCGAGTTCTTCCTCGAGGAGAACACCCTCTCCGAAATCCGCCGCGTGCTACGGAAAGAAGGATGTTACGTTGTCTTACCCGTCGCCTGGTTGACGGGCTCAACTCCCCTTCGGCGCCTGATGGCTTTTCTCTTCCGCATCACCGGCCAAGCACCCGAAGACCCCCTGCCGACCATTCGTCCTGCCTTCCAACAGGCCGGATTTCGCGTCACAGCCCATTTTGTCGAGATGCGCCTCAGTCGCGTGCTCATCGTTACGGCCAGACCGGCCACCGATCCGCCCGTATAGCAAGTGCTCCGTCCCATCAGGCATTCGGGTATAATCGAAACTATGGATACCAAAAGCAAACTCGACAACGCATTGAAAGAAGCTTTGCGCTCCGGTGATGAGGTGCGCAAACGCACCATCCGCATGGTGCGAGCGGCGATCAAACAGGCCGAAGTAGATCGCCAGATTGTGCTGGATGAGGCCGGTGTCATCGCCATCTTACAGAAAGAGGTCAAGAAACGCCGTGAAGCACTGGAAGAGGCGAAAAAGGCACAACGAGAAGATCTGGCACAAGAGGCGGAAGCAGAGATCGCCGTTTTAGAAGAATTTCTCCCAGAGGCGATGAGCGAAGAGGAGTTGCGCTCTCTGGCCAAGGCCGTCATCGCCGAGGTGGGCGCCGAGACGCCTGCAGACATGGGGAAAGTGATGAAAGCCCTTCTCCCCCGCGTGGCAGGACGTGCGCCCGGTGGACAGGTCAGCCAGGTGGTGCGCGAACTTCTTCAGAAGTGACACCTTGATGACCCAGGCGCCGCGCCGTGCCCCCTTAAGGCTTCGTATCATCCAAGGGGGATTGCTCACCCTCACCACCGTCATCTCCTTTGCCGCCCTGGTGCTGCCGTTGGCCCTGCGCCCGGCGGCACTGCCACTGAAGGCAGGAGATGTCGCCCCGCGCGACCTGCTCGCACCGCGCGATATCGAGTATGTCAGCGATGTGCTCACGGAGGAAGCGCGTCAGGCCGCCGAACACGCCGTCGCGCCGGTCTACGCCCCTGCAGACCCGGCCATCGCCCGCGAGCAAATCGCTCGCTTGCGGGCTACCCTGCAATACATTTCGATTGTCCGCGCCGATGCGTATGCCACCCCCGAACAGAAACTGGCCGACCTGGCCGCGCTACGCGATATCTCTCTCCCCAGGGAGACAGCCGAACGCATTCTGACCCTCTCCGCCTCACGCTGGGACGCCATCCAGCAAGAAGCGCTAAGCGTGCTGGAACGCGTGATGCGCAACCCCATCCGCCCCGACGAGGTAGAGAGCATCCGCCGCGATATCCCCTCTCTGGTCAGTTTGGCGTTGAGCGAGGAAAACGCCCAACTGGTCGCGGAACTGGTGCGCGCCTTTGTCGCCCCCAATAGCCTGTATAGCCCGGAATTGACCGAGGCAGCCCGACAGGCAGCGCGCGAGGCCATCGAACCGGTCGTTCAGTCGTACAAGGCGGGCGAGATCGTGGTGCGAAGCGGCGAGGTGATCACAGAGGCCGATCTGGAAGCATTGCAACGACTCGGCCTGATCCAAAGCGAACCGCAAATTAGCGATTACCTG
Source organism: Anaerolineae bacterium (assembly GCA_003694975.1). Classification (GTDB taxonomy): domain Bacteria; phylum Chloroflexota; class Anaerolineae; order Anaerolineales; family Villigracilaceae; genus J097. Next base: position 8,741 of record RFJH01000308.1, read on the forward strand.
GGAGCCGCTGCGCTGGTTATCGTCCTGGCGACTTTTGTCGGGTTGTATTTCAATCGTCGCCCTCAACCGTTTCTGGACGACCCCCGCAGCCTGACTCTAATCTCCCTGGCGTTTATCGTCTTCCTGGTGGCAGCGCGCCTGGTGATTCCTAACCGAACGGTCATTCCTTATGTTTACCCCGTGCCGGCCTTCGGCTTACTCTTGACGGCTCTCTTCACCGTCGAGACCGGGCTGGTCTTCTCTCTGCCACTCTGCCTGTTGGCCGCGTACGGTCTGCCCAACATGCTCGACCTGATGCCCTTCTACCTGCTGGCCACACTGAGCGGCGTACTGGTGCTGGGACAGGCACGGCGGGTGTGGGCTTTCGTGCGCGCCGGCATGGCAATCGCCGGTGCAGGCGCGGCAATGATGCTGGCCTACCGTCTCCCCTTCACTCCAACAGACTGGGTTGGCTCGGCCACCCTCTTCGGCGCAGCAGCCTTCAACGGAATGGCATCGGCCAGCCTGACCTTGCTCCTGCAATATTTCCTGGCACAACTTCTGGGTTTCGCCACGGCGCTGCAATTACTGGAAATCTCTCGCCCCGATTTCCCCCTACTCCAGTTTTTCTTGCGCCACGCGCCGGGCACTTATCAACACAGTCTACAGGTCGCCAACCTGGCCGAGCAGGCCGCCGAACGGATTGGCGCCGATGCTTTATTGACGCGCGTCGGCGCGCTGTACCACGATGTGGGCAAAGCAGCGAACCCGGCTTTTTTCATTGAAAACCAGACGCCCGGCAGCATCAATCCGCATCACGATCTACCGCCATCCTCTAGCGCCACGACGATTATTCAACACGTCCTGGACGGGTTACACCTGGCACGCAAATATCGCCTGCCACGCCGCGTGCAAGATTTCATCCTAGAGCACCACGGAACCCTGGTCGCCCGCTATCAGTACGCTCAAGCGCTGGAGGCCGCAGGTGGTGACCCATCAAAGGTAGATGTGTCGCAATATCGCTACCCCGGCCCTCGTCCGCGCTCGCGCGAAACAGCGATTCTCATGCTCGCCGATGGTGTGGAAGCGCTTGTCCGCGCCGAGCACCCCGAAACTGAAGACGAGTTACGCGCTCTGGTACGACGTGTCATTGACGAGCGGGTGAAACAAGGACAACTCAACGACTCCAATCTAACGCTGAGCGACCTGCATCAGATTCAGGAAGCCTTCGTTTCCGTACTGCGAGGCACACAACACCCCCGCCTGCAGTACCCGTCAGCAGAGGGCGAAATCGCCGAGGACATACCTACACGCCCGGTCAGACAGGTCAGGTAACCGTGATCTACGTTGAAATCAGCCCTACGCTTCCACCTCATCATCGCATCGCGCCGGAGGTTCTGGAACGGGCGGCGCGAGAGGCATTGCACCACCGGTCCGCGCCCTCTGACGCGACTCTCGCGGTAGTGTTGACCGACGACGCTCAACTGCACGCCTTGAACCGAGAGTACCTCGGCGTGGACGCTCCTACCGACGTTTTGGCATTCCCGGCCAACGAAACAGACCCCGAGACAGGTGCACCGTACCTGGGCGATGTACTCATCTCGGTGCCGCGCGCCGCGGCTCAGGCCACGACAAGAGGACACCCCCTGGTTGCCGAAGTGCAATTGCTGGTCGTACACGGCGTGTTGCATTTGCTGGGATACGATCACGCGTCGGCGGAGGAGAAAGCCCGCATGTGGGCCGCGCAGGCCGAGGTCCTGGAGCGACTCGGGGTCGTTCTAGGGGAGGACGATGTTGGGGAGTAGAAACCGCCCGGGAGGCAATGAGATGCCTGTGCGTCGGTTTGTCCATTCTCGCATCCACTCATTCCGCTATGCTTTTCGGGGGTGGTGGTACGTCATCCGCACGCAGCAAAATGCCTGGATCCATGCCCTGGTCACGCTGGGAGTTGTGGCATTGGCGCTCTGGCTGCAACTGCCGGCACGGGATTGGGCTGTGGTGTTGTTGACCATCGCGCTGGTTTGGACGGCGGAGTTCCTGAATACGGCGCTGGAGGCCGTGGTAGACCTGGCCAGTCCGGCAAAGCACCCTCTGGCAAAAGTCGGCAAAGATGTGGGAGCAGCAGCGGTGTTGATCGCCGCGCTGGCATCAGTGTTAATCGGCCTTCTCGTCCTCGGCCCCCCCTTGCTGGAGCGGCTGCAATCCTTCCATTTCTTTAGTCGTTGATCGGTACCACAGGAGGAGTTATGTCGCTTTCTTTTCGTTTCGGCACAGTTGGATCGCCCTTAGGGAAGCCCAAAAAACCCGGCGGCAGCGTGGGCGCGGTGCTCTATACGCGCGAACTCGGCCTGGACGCGCTCGAACTGGGCTGGGTGCGGGCGGTACGCGTCTCGGAAAAGACCTGTGAGGCGATTCGCTCGGTGGCTGCCGAACAGGATGTGGCACTCAGTGTCCACGCGCCGTATTTCATTAACTTAAACGCCGACGAGACCGAATGGCCGAAATCGCGCAAGCGGTTGATGGATGCGGCACATTACGGCTTCCTGGCCGGCGCGACGGACATCGTCTTCCATCCCGGCTCGTACTTTGGCCATCCGGCAAAGGAGGTGCTGCTGTTGGTGATGGAGCGTTTGCAGGAGTGTGTGGATGACCTGCACGCTGCCGGGACCCAAGTCACGCTCAGACCGGAGACGATGGGAAAAGGATCAATGCTTGGTTCCCTGGAAGACACCCTGGAGATGGCCCGTTTGGAGGGCGTGGAACCTTGCCTGGATTTTGCCCACCTCCATGCCCGTCCCGGCGACGGCTCAATGAACACCTACGAGGAGTGGCGGGCCGCCCTGGAGCAATACGCGACCGCCCTGGGAGACGAATCTCTCAAACGCCTGCACATTCACCTTTCAGGCATCGAATACGGCACAAAGGGGGAACGCGAACACCTGACTCTGGCCGATGCCGACCTGGACGTGGAGGCCATCTTCCAGGCTCTACACGACCTGAAGTGTGCAGGGCGAATCCTGTGCGAGAGCCCCATTATGGAAGAGGACGCCCTCCATTTGAAGACGTTGTGGATGAAAATCAGCGGGGAGAAAGAGGCGGGCTGAATCTAGACGGCTATTCGCCCGGTCAATTGCCAGTCGCCATCCTCGTATGCGCATTGCTCGCACACGTTCACGATGATTTCAGCCTCTCGCCAGGGGCCGACTTCGTCCCATCCGCCTACATCCTCCCATCGCGTCTGGGGGCGAAAGCGGTGTGGTTGCTCCAACCCGCAACGCCGACAGCGATGAAAACGCTCGTCCTTTTGCACGAAACTATGGACGGTTTGCCCACAGAGGCGGCATTTGCATCCGTTCCCAAGGCGGTGTTCCGTAGCACGCCGTGTCCCACAGCGGCGACAGGTGCATCCTTCCCAAACATGTCCGCGGTGGCGCGTTAAACCACAGCGCGTGCACAGACACCCCTGCCAGCGATGGAAACCCAGCAGACAGGGGAAAGGTCTCACGGCTTGTTCGCTTTGCCCGGGGCTAATTCAAAGCGGTATCCCCCTAACTCGACATACGGTTGCCATGGCCCATAACTGACCGCCCGCACACGGCGGGCAATCTCATCGGCATCCATATCCGGTGTGATTCGGAACAGTTCATTGAACTGCTTGCGGGTGAACGGCGGGCGCGTCCAGGTCTCTTCGGAGCGGGGAAGTTCTTTGCCCGCCAGGATAAGGCTCATGATTTCGTAAAAGAGCACAATCTGGTGATCGTACGTCCGCTGCAGGAGAGACGCGACGTCATCGGTGGGATAGATGGGGAAACGACGCACGGCGATAATAGGGCCGGTGTCCACTTTTGCGGCCATGTGGTGACAGGTCACGCCATACTCCGTCGCGCCCTCGTAGAGGGCGAAGTTGTTGCATCCGATGCCTGGGTATTCGGGCGGGGCAGGATGAAAATTGAAGGCCGCTTTGCGGGCACGCCGGAGCAAATCGGGGGGCACGACCCAGCGAGAAAGGTACGAGACGATGTAGTCCCCTTCCCAGTTCCTGGCAGCCTCTGGCAAGGGATCTCCCCATTTTCCTAAGCAGTGAACGACATGGCGAAAGTTGCGCCGACAGAAGTCCAGGGCGCGGGCACAGTAAGGGTCTTCGGCTTTGCCGAGGAAGAGGATCGAGGCGTCGGAAGTGGGCATGCCTTGTCTCTACAGGAGTACGATGGCCTCACGAGGAGAGGTGCTCGCGCAGGTTGTGTTCCACAGCGTAGGCAGCGGCTTCGGCGCGATTGTTGACGCCCAGTTTAGAGAGCACACTGCTGACGTAGTTCCGCACCGTCCCTTCGCCCAGGTAGAGAGCCTTGGCAATCTCGCGATTGGTCTTGCCCTCCGAGACCAGGAGCAAGACATGTTTCTCTTGCTGGCTCAGGTGGGCGAAGGCGGAGGCCTCCTCTTCTTTCACCGCGCGACGCACCTCCTGGAAGACACGTTGCGTCACAGCAGGATCGAGCAACGCTTCGCCACGGGCGATGGCTTCCAATGCTTTGACCAGGTCATCGCTACCGATTTGCTTAAGGACGTATCCCGAGGCGCCGGCGCGGATGGCCGAGAAAAGCATCTCGTCCTCAGCATAGGAGGTGAGCATGATGACTTTGGTATCGGGGTGTTTTTTGACGATTTCCTCACACGCCTCGATGCCCGATTTTCCCGGCAGGCGGATATCCATGACAACCACTTCCGGTTCCAGCCTGTCCACCATTTCGATGGCTTCGCGCGCCGTACTGGCCTCCCCAACGACCTCGAATTGAGAATGGCGCTCCAAAAGCGTCTTCAATCCCAGACGCACAACTTCATGGTCATCTACCAGTAAAATTCGTTGTTTGTTCATCTTTTCGGCCTCCAGGCAGCATAAAAGTATGCAAGGTCGGCGAATGGGATGAGAATTTCACATAAAAAGTATAGCCGAAGCGTAAGGGGCTGGCAAGGGGATGCCGCCTGGCCCAGGGCCTTCAGAAGCATTACCATATCGCCGGAAAGTGCGGACGCGGCTTGCAAAGTGGCACAAACTGCGTCAAGAGCGTAACGTATGGGGTAACGATGAGCAGTTGTTCTACAAGCGCCTCAGAAGATACCACTTGTAGCCGAGGTACGTCAGGACGCACAGCGCACCGGTGACCCCCCACCCAGGCCACCCGAAGCGAAACGCCATCCAGATACTTGTCCAGCCATAACCACCGGTGAACTGCCAGAAAAAAGCGGTAATCGCCGCAAAGACAATGGAGAATGTGCCCAGCAGCCAGTAACGCATCAGGCGGAGGAGTTTTTCTTTTTCCTGTTCCATAGTTCCTCAGTACCTCATAGAATTTTGCGAAGTCATTCTGACTACGCGAAATAAAGGTTCGGATTACACCGGAACCTTGTACACCACCACCCAGGCGTTAAACGCCTCCTCACGCGTCGTCACTTCGGCATTGGCCTGGGGGAAAAGCGCCGCCATTTGCTCCAGAGACAGGAAACGGCTCCGCATCAAAGTAACCTTCTCGAACAAGGCAATCATCTTCACCAATGCCGTGCGGACATCCGGCTCCTGAATGACGATCCTGCCACCGGAGCGCAACACGCGCCACATCTCACCCGCCGTCGCCGCCTGATCGGCCACATGGTGCAGTGCGTCAACAATGACCACACGATCAAACGACTCGTCCGGAAACGGCAAGGCTTCGGCACCGGCACAGACGGCCTGCAAGCCATCTTTCGAGACAGCCTGACGCAACATCCCCGACGAAGCATCGGCGACCACAACCTGTTCTACATACGGCCTCAACGCCTCGGCCACCCGCCCCGTCCCTCCACCGACATCGAGCAACCTCCCGGCGACAGGCAGGTCGGCCAGTTCCAGCATGGTCTCCAGCGAGGAGAAGCGGCGAATGAGGCGGTCGTATACCGGTGCCAGCCAATCAAAGTGGGTGTTCACAATCTTATTCCTCCACGGTGATCAAATCGCGGATACGCTCAAAGGTCGCCTGGCCGATTCCGGGGACGTTCAGAAGGTCCTCGATGCGGGCAAAGTCGCCGTGCTCGTCGCGATATTCCACAATTTTCTCCGCCAGCGTGGGCCCAATGCCGGGGAGTTCTTCCAGTTCTGAGGCAGTGGCCGTGTTGATATCAACCAGAAGAGCCTGGAGCGCTTCCGCCTCCTCCGAGGTCAGAACTTCAATCCACTCGCCGTCGGTCAGAGGAGCGGCCAGGTTGAGTTGCCCCGGATCGGCAGTGGTGAGGAAGCCACCAGCGGCATCAATCGCATCGGCCACGCGGCTGCCACGCGGCAAGGTGTAAACGCCAGGGCGCGGCACGGCACCGGTCACATAGACATAAATCGGCTCTGGGGTCGGCGGCGGACGCAGGGTCACCGCCTCTCCCTGCGGCGGTTTGGAAGCCAGATAGACCATCCCCGCTGCCAGAAGGCCGATGCCTACCCCAATCAGGATATAGAGCACAGCCCGCACAGCATCTCGCAGGTCGCTTCTATCATCAAGCATAGTATCACCTCACGGCCATCGCATGACCAGGAGCGCATCGTCCGACTGCCGCAGCCATCGCGCCAATCGCGCCACACGCCGAAAGTACGGCGGCATCTCGTCCGGAGAGAGGGGGCGAAACCCAAAGCGTGCATAAAATGCTCTCAGCGAAGCACGACACATCAGGTAGAGCGGAGGCGGATTCCCGGCAAGGAAGTGTTCGATGATGCACCTGGCCACGCCACGCCCGCGATAGTCCTCGCGCACCACCAGAGAGGCCAGTTCACGCGAGCCATCGGCGTGTCTCTTGACCTGGCCACAACCGATGACCTCCCCGGAAGAGGTGGTCACAACCACGAAGCGTCGCCAGTCCAGGCCAAAAGGATTGACACGCCCCTGACGGACCAGCGCACGGATAGCCGCCCGGTCTTCTGCGACCGCCCGCCGCAACGTGAACTCAGCCAAGCGCACCTGCCGCGACCAGAACGGTAAATGTGGCAACAAACCAATGCAAGAGGAAAGGATAAAGGAATGAGCGCGTGCGATAGGCCAGCCAGCCGAAGGCAAATCCGCCGAAAATCGTGGAAAGCGTTTCGACTTCGGGCTTACCGATGTGTGCCAGGGCGAAGGGCACCGCCTGCAACCAGAGCGCCTCCGCGCCAAAGCGACGGGCATAGCCAAAAAGCAGCCAGCCACGGAAGAAAAATTCCCAACCGAAGAGTTCAAGGAATGTCTCCAGCGGCATGGCGGCGTTCAACTGCCAGGCGTAGTATTCGCGCATGGATACGTCGCCGCGCCCCAGAAGCCACAAAACCGGCGCGATGAGCAACATCCCGGCCAGCGTGAGAGGGACACCCACACGCCAATCCCCAAGGCGGAAACCGTATTCGGACGGCGAGCGACGGAAGAACAACATCGTGATTCCCAGCGGGACGGCGAAATACAGGATGTTGCGGTCTAACACTTTCCAGGGCGTCAGACGATGGTAATGGTCCACCATGAGCAACAACGTGCTGACCACCGTCAGGACGGCCGTATGACGGTCGAAACGCAGGTTGGTCTGCAACAAGGTGCGCATCGGTCTCTCCAAAGGGTTCAATAGGGAAAGTGCGTCTGGTTGCCGTTCGGGCCGAGAAGGAGGGCAAGTTTGTCCGCGTCGCGCCAGAGTTCGAGGGCCCAGTTCAGGGTCAGGAGCGCGGCAGCGACCAGCGCCAGGATCAACGCGCGGCGGCCTGAGGGGGTCACCCAACGTTCCTTGAGGGCGCGCCAGCCCTGGGTCCAGAGTCGAGCCGCAACAACGGCAAAGAGGGGAACAAGCATAAGGTGAAAGCGTTCTTCGGCCTGGATCAGGACGTGGGGCGTCAGATAGGCGAAAAAGACCAGAGGCAAAAGGAATGTTCTCCCCCGCCAGTCCACCAGGGCGGCGCCGAAGACCGCCGAGAGGCTGACGAGCACAAAGGGCAGGAGGAAAAGGGCAGCGGCCAGAAGCAAAGCAGGAAGAGGGATGTAGCCGAAGAAGTCGTTGGAGTAGAAGTAGGTCAGGGCGCGGCGCTCCAGACCGAAGAAATGCCCCAGTTTGCGCACCATCAGATAAGGGACACGGGCGGGATTCTGGCGGATGAACTGCCAGGCGAGTTGCATCCCCAGACGGTCTCGCTCACCGTCGTCCAGAATGGGCATCAACTCCAGGGAGATGCCATACTGAAAGGTGCCCGTTCCTTTGGGATGGTAGCCGGTATGCAGGCTGTACCCCAGGCCGGATTCGATGCCCATTGGCCGACCGTGTAAAAGAGAGTTACGCACTGCCCAGGGCGCGGCGACAAGAATGAGAGCGAGGAACATCACCAGTGCCCCGCGCCGCTCCCGCCAGCCAAACCAGACCCATAACAGGCACACGCCGGCGACCGCCAGGAAGATCGAGCGCGTGAGGGCGGTCAGGCCGAAGAAGGCGCCCGCAATGGCGAAACGTCCCCAATGACGGTTTCTCTCCGCATCGAGCAGGGTGAGAAGAGAGAGCAAAACGAGGGGAAAGAAGATGTTTTCGGTCGCCAGAGCGAGGGGAAAGATGACCAGCATGGGGTAGAACGTTATCGCCCAGGCTGCTGCACGGGCAGCGCGCTCATGTGCCGGGAAGAGACGGCACGCCAGGAAATACGTCAATACGGGGACGATCGCACCGGTGACGGTCTGCACCAGGCGGGCGACGAAAAAGCGATGAGGAGTGATACCCGCCAGGGCATAGATCAGTGCCAGGAAGGCAGGGTATAGCGGTGGGCGGAACGAGGTCGGGATACCACGCGGATCGTACTCTACCGTAGAGAGATCAAGGGGAATGTAACGCAGCACCAGGTTCAAGTCGTCCTGAGCGTACCAGCGGTAGCCGTTGCCGGTCGCCAGGCTACGCGCCAGCATGTCGTAATGGAACATATCGTCCAGGCCGATGCCCAGGTCTGCCAGGAGGAGCACAGGAATCAGGCGCACAACCAGGGCGACCAGGAAGACACGCCAGGGGAATGAGAGCCGTCGCATCACGCTACGCCTGCTTCAGCAACTCCTCCAGGATGGCGCGGGCCATCTTCGCATCGGCTTTGCCGCGCGTCTTGCGCATCACCTGCCCGACGAACCAGCCAATCAGGGTCTCTTTGCCCCCCTTATAACTGGCGACCTCGGCGGGGTTCTCATCCAGGACTTCGCGGCACACGGCGCGGATAGCCTCTTCATCGCTGACTTTTGCCAACCCTTCCGCGTCGACGATTTCCTTCGGAGCGCGTCCGCTCTCGTGGACTTTGGGGATGAGCGCCTTGCCCGTGTTCGCGTTGATCACGCCCTTATCCACAAGGGAGATGATTTCGGCCAGGTGCTCCGGCTTCAGGCGCAGGTCGGCAGCGGAGATCGCCTTCTCATTCAAGAAAGCGAGGATTTCATTCATCATCCAGTTAGAGACTCGCTTCGGGTCACCACCGTAAGCGCGGACGGCAGACTCGAAATACTCCGAGAGGCTACGTTCAGAGGTGAGGATATCCGCATCGTACTCCGGCAAGCCATGCTCGGCAACGAAGCGAGCACGGCGTTCGAGCGGCAGTTCCGGCAAGTCCGCCAGGATGGCCTCGCGCCAGGCGTCATCCAGGCGTAGAGGCAAGAGGTCCGGTTCGCGAAAATAGCGGTAATCCGCCTCGGTCTCTTTGGAGCGCATCTTGCGCAGGGTTTGGGCGTCCTCGTCCCATTCGAGAGTCCAGGCCTCGATCTGATGACCGGCTTCCACCTCGCGGATCTGGCGCGCGATCTCCTTCTGGATGGCCTCACGCACGGCGTCAATCGAGTTGACGTTCTTGATTTCGGTCTTCGGGTTGAGGTAGTCGGCACCTTTGGGACGAATAGAGACGTTCGCGTCGCAACGCAGGTGACCCTTCTCCATATCTCCTTCGGAGACCCCCAACCAGCGCACCAACTGACGCAGGCGAATCAGGTATTGGGCAGCCTCGTCCGCCGAGCGCAAATCCGGGCCGGTGACCATCTCAACGAGCGGCACGCCGCAGCGGTTGAAGTCAATCAGGCGGCGACCACCCTCGTTGCGCGTCTTTCCCGCATCTTCCTCGATATGCAGTTTGGTAATCGTCACATGCCGAACGGAGCCATCCGGCATAGGAAGGTCCAGGTAGCCACCGCGCGCCAGGGGCATGTCGTATTGCGAAATTTGATACCCTTTGGGGAGATCGGGGTAAAAGTAATTCTTGCGGTCGAAATAAGAGAGCGGCTGGATCTCGGCATGCATGGCCGCGGCGAGCAAGACGGCTTTCTCCACAACAGCCTTGTTCAGGACGGGGAGCACGCCGGGCAACCCGGTACAGACGGGACAGATGTTTGTATTCGGTGGGTCGAACCACGAATCGGCTTTGCAAGAGCAGAAAATCTTCGTCTGCGTGTTGAGTTGGATGTGTGTCTCCAGGCCGATGACGGCTTCATATTCCGGCATATCGTTACCCTTTCGGGGAGGATGCAATGGAAATATTATAGCAAAGAAGAGGGGTGGGAAAGCGTCCCTGTGAAACGCTTTTGCCTTATAATCCACGCCATGCAAAAGAAAACCACCCTGCTCTGGCTTCTCGCCAGCGTGTTTGTTCTGGGTATCGCCCTGCTCCTCCTCCCGCCGGTCCGCTCCGGCCTGGCCTGGCGCGTGGAGGCGCTGCGCGCCCGCGTGGCGTACTCCTTGAAACCGCCCGACGAGGCCGTCTTCCGGCCCACCGAGCAGGCGCTCATCGAGCACATCGTCCAGGCGACCATGCAGACCTACCAGACCGCTTCTGCCCCTTCGGCGACTCCCACGCCCACACCGCCCGGCCCCACCCCAACGCCCACGGTCACACCAACGCCGTTGCCTGCTTCCGTTTCCCTGAGCGGGGTCAAATACGAAGACCAACACAACCGTTGGAACTACTGCGGCCCGGCGAACTTCTCCATGGCCCTTACCTTTTGGGGCTGGGACGGCAACCGCGACGTGATCGGCAAGGCCATCAAGCCGAACGATAAAGACAAAAACGTGATGCCTTATGAATTCCAGGATTACGTCGTCGAGAATGTGCCCGGCATCCACACCGTTGTCCGCCTGGGTGGGGACGTGGATGTGGTCAGGCGCCTCCTGGCGGCGGGATTCCCCGTCCTGGCGGAGAAGGGATACTACGAGCGCGATTACACCGGCAAGATGGGCTGGATGGGACATTATCAGTTCATCACCGGTTATGACGATGCCGAAGGCGCTTTCATCGTCCAGGATACTTATCTGGACGGGCCGAATTTCCACATCCCCTACGAAACGTTCATTGAAGGCTGGCGTTCGTTTAATTACATTTTCCTCGTCGCCTACCCTGCGGAGCGCGAGGCGGAGGTGCTCGCCGCTCTCGGTCCCTACGCCGATGCGACCTGGGCCGCCCGCCATGCCCTGGAGGTCGCCCAAGACGAAGCGGAGAAACTCGGCGACATAGACCGGTTCTTCGCCCAGTTCAACGTAGGGAGCAGTCACGTCGCTTTACGGGAATATTACGACGCTGCCATCGCCTACGACTACGCCTTCTCGATCTATGCCGCCCTGGATGCCGATGATAGCGTCCGTCCCTACCGCATCATGTGGTATCAGACCGGCCCGTACTGGGCGTATTTCTACAGCGGGCGCTATCAGGATGTCATCAACCTGGCGACCACCACGCTGGAGGATACCATCAGTGAGCCGGTGCTCGAAGAGAGTCTCTACTGGCGCGGAAGGGCGCGCTATATGATCGGGGATACGCCGGGCGCCATCGAAGATTACCGTGCCGCCCTGGAAATTCATCCCAATTGGCCCCCTGCCGTCCAGGCGCTGCAAGAGTTAGGCGTGCAGCCCTGACATAGGCACAGTCACTCCGCCCGGCGAAAGAGGCGTGCCCTCCTCTCCAGTGGTCAGGTATAATAGCAAAGGCGCTGCTCTTTGCGGTTATCACTCATGGTCTCTCCAATCAATCGTATTCGCGCACACGTGTCGGATGAACTCGCAGCCTTGACCGAGGTCGCGAAGACTCTTACGGCGCCGGCCGAACTGCCCGAGTTGCTCGACGCCGTGCTGAAGACCATCATCCGCGTTCTGGAGCAGGCAGATATCGGTGCCATCATGCTCTGGGACCAATCAGAGGGGGCCTTTCTGGCAGCCGCAGCCGCAGGATACAACCTGGAAATCTTGCAAGAGAGTCGTCTGCACGCCGGTGAATCAATCACCGGCAAAGTGTTCGATGAGGGACGCGCCCGCCTGTTCAACAGCGCGGAGGAGGTAGCGTTGGCCATGGAGAATCTGCGTCCCTTCAACCGACGAATCGTAGCGCGCGCCCTCGGCAGCGAGGCCCTGCCCCAGGCCTCGGTCGCCGCGCCAATCATCGCCGGGGAACAGAAATTCGGTGTGCTCGTCCTTGAAACGCTGGATTCCCACAAACAATTTCCCCCGGAGACCCTCGCCTTCGTGCAAACCCTGGCCGACCTGATCGCCCTGGCGATTGATCGCGCCCGCTCCGAAGCGCGCGCCAAGGCGGCGCGCGAGGCGCGGCAGGCCGACCGTATGCGCGCCGAGGTCATGGCCGCCCTCTCCCACGAGTTGCGTATGCCCCTGGCGACCATCAAAGGCTATGCCACTGCCCTGCTGATGGACGAGGTGCAATGGAGCGATGAGAAGCGACGGGAGTTCCTGCGGCAAATTGAGGAAGCCTGCAACGACATGGAAGGCATGATCCAGGATATCCTGGATACCACGCTGATTGAAGTGAATCAACTTCGCCTGGAGTATCAACCCCTGCGCCTGGTACACATCGCCCGCGAGATCGCCTCGGAAGTCCGACGACGCAGCGACCGCCATCGCCCGGTGGTGGACTTCCCTTCAACCTTTCCCATCATAGAAGCCGACCCACGCTGGATACGGCAGGTCTTCCGCAACATTGTGGACAACGCCATCAAATACTCTCCGAATGGTGGTCTGATTGTCATTCGCGGGGAGGCACGCCCTGCCGACGTGGTGATCAGCGTATCCGACCAGGGCGTGGGCATTCCGCCGGAGAACCTGATCACGCTCTTCGAGAAATACTTTCGCGTGCGCGCCACCTCCACGTTGCACGTCCCGGGCACCGGCCTGGGCCTGCCCATCGCGCGCGCCATCATTGAAGCACATGGCGGACGCATCTGGGTGAAGAGCAAGGTCGGCGAAGGGACGACCGTCTATTTCACGTTGCCGCGTCAACGCCCGGGGAACGGGAAGGAGCAGGATGGGCAGGTCTGAGAGTCTCCACCTGGGGTGGGGAAAATGCCGGGGCGCGCCGCGCACGCGAGGGTCAACGTAGGGTCAACGCATGGAAAAACAACGCATCCTCATCGTAGATGACGACCCGCGCCTGGTCCGCCTGGTAAGCGAGGTGCTGTCCGCTTCGGGTTACGAGGTGCTCACAAGCGCCAGCGGCGAGAAGGCGGTAGAGACCATCGCCCTGGAGCAGCCCGATCTGATCGTGCTGGATATCATGCTGCGGGATATGGATGGCTATCAGGTGGCGCGGCGCGTGCGTGAGTTCTCCGATGTGCCCATCATCATGCTCACCGCCAAAATCACCGAGACGGATATGCTCACCGGCTTCGATGCCGGCGCGGACGACTACATCACCAAACCGTTCAGTTCCAAAGAACTTCTGGCACGCGTGCGCGCCGTACTCAAACGCGCCGCGCGCGCCCAGCCGCCGCGCACCGACCCGCGCATCGAGTGCGGTGAACTGACCGTAGACCTGGCGCGTCGTCGCGTGATGGTCGCCGGGAAACCCGTCCATCTGACCGCCACCGAATACAACCTGCTCTACCAACTCGCCACACACCTCGATCAGGTCATGTTGCACGAACAATTGCTGACCGCCGTCTGGGGACCGGAGTACCGCGATGATGTCGAATACCTGCGCGCCTACATTCATCACCTGCGGCGCAAACTGGAACGTGATCCGTCCAATCCCCGCCTGATTCTCAACATCCAGGGCGTCGGCTACATGCTCGCCCGCCCTGAAACAGATGCGGACCATGCTCCTCAGGGCAAGAAACGATGAGCCAGGACAATCGCTCTTCCTTTGATGTCTTTGAGCACGGTTTTCTCGATCCCGAAGCACCCTTGATCCGGATTGGAGAAGGGGAGTTGGGCGGAAAAGCACATGGCCTGGTACACATCCGTGAGGTGCTGAACACCGATCTGAATATGGAGCAATTCCCCGGCATCACACTGGATATCCCGCCCCTGGCCGTCATTGGCACCGGCGTGTTCGACGCCTTCATAAAAGAGAACAACCTGCATGAAGTGGTCTACCGTGACCACATCTCCGATGAAGACCTGACGCGTGCTTTTCTGGAATCCCCTCTGCCCGCAGAAGTACTCACCGACCTGCGCGCTCTGGTGGAGCAGGTGCATACGCCGCTGGCCGTCCGCTCATCCAGCCTGTTGGAGGACGCCCGCTATGAACCCTTCGCGGGCGTTTACGCCACCAAGATGATCCCCAATAAAGGAAAGGACACCAACCTGCGACTTCGCCAATTGGTCGAAGCGATTAAATTCGTCTACGCCTCCACATTCTTCCGGCACGCCCGGAACTACCGCCGCGCCACCGGTCACACGGAGGAAGAGGAAAGCATGGCCGTCGTCATCCAGAAACTGGTCGGCAAGCACCATGGGGAACGCTTTTACCCCGAAATCTCCGGCGTGGCGCGCTCCTATAACTACTATCCGGTGGGACGCGCGAAGCCGGAGGAAGGCGTGGTCTACCTGGCGCTCGGCCTGGGAAAGACCATCGTGGATGGCGAACCGTGCTGGATGTACTCCCCCGCGCATCCAAAGGTGGAGCCTCCTTTCGGCTCGGTGGAGAAACTGCTCAAAGAGACGCAGACGGATTTCTGGGTGCTGAACATGGGCGAGCCGCTGCAACGCGCCCCCACCAGCGAGACCGAGTACCTCCTCCGTGAGAACCTGACCGTGGCCGAGCAGGACGGTGTTTTGCGCTACCTGGCCTCCACTTACAGCCCCCTTTCAGGTCGTCTCTCCATCGGCACCGGATTCCCCGGTCCGCGCGCGCTGACCTTCGCCCCCATCCTCGTGCTGGAGGAGATCCCCCTCAACCGCCTTCTGGTCGAATTACTGGAGATTTGCCAGCACGCCCTGGGCGCACCGGTGGAAATCGAATTCGCCATGACGCTCAACCCTCACCGCTTCGCGCTCCTCCAGGTGCGTTCCATGCTCGCCCCAACCGGCGAAACGCGCCTGGAAGTCGAAGACCTGCGCGGCGAGCACGTCCTGGTCGCCACCGAGAACGCCATGGGGAACGGCACGCTGGAGACGATTCGGGATGTCGTTTACGTCAGACCGGAGAACTTCGAGTTGCGGTACAGCGCACGCATCGCGCCGGAACTGGAGCGCATCAACGAACGCCTGGTCGCCGAGGGACGCCCCTACCTGCTCATCGTGCTGGGAAGGCTGGGGACGAGCGACCCCTGGCTGGGCATCCCTGTCCGCTGGGCACAAATCAGCGGCGCCTGTGCGGTGGTGGAAGCCACGGGATCAAACGTGCGCGTGGAACTCAGCCGCGGCTCGCACTTCTTTCACAACATTGTCAGTTTGGGGGTGAAATACCTCATGCTCTCCTCCTCAAGTCGCTACACTGTGGATTGGGAGTGGTTGGATCGGCAGGAGGGCGAGGAAGAGACGGAATTTGTCCGCCACGTGCGCCTTCCGAACCCACTGCAAATTCGAGTGGACGGCTATAGTGGACGGGGTGTGATCTACAAGCCCGCCGACCTTTAAGGCGCGTTTTAACGCGCTTTTAACGCCTTCCATCCCGTTTTTTATGCGTTCTCAACGCGCTCCGTGCTATTAGAAAATAGCATCACATTTTTTGTGCTGTTCCACTCATCATTTCACACAAGGAGAGTGAACATGTCCGTGATAGATGATGTCATTGCCATGGTTCAGGAGAAAGACCCTGGACAGCCAGAATTCCATCAGGCCGTCAAAGAGGTGATGACCTCCCTGAAGCCGACGGTTGACAAACACCCGGAGTTCGTCAAAGCCAAAATCTACGAGCGCATCGTCATCCCCGACCGGGTGGTGATGTTCCGGGTCCCCTGGGAGGACGACCAGGGCGAAGTGCATGTCAATCGCGGCTACCGCGTGCAGTTCAATAACGCCATTGGTCCCTATAAAGGCGGTCTGCGCTTCCATCCCTCGGTCAATCTGGGGATCATCAAATTCCTTGGCTTTGAGCAAATCTTCAAGAACTCCCTCACCACCCTGCCTATGGGCGGTGGCAAGGGCGGCTCGGATTTCGATCCCAAAGGCAAATCCGACCGTGAGGTCATGCGCTTCTGCTACGCCTTCATGCGCGAACTCTACCGCCATATTGGGCCGGATACCGACGTGCCCGCCGGCGATATCGGCGTAGGTGCGCGCGAGATCGGCTATCTCTACGGGTACTACAAGAAAATCGTCAACGAACATACCGGCGTCCTGACCGGCAAGGGGCTGGAATACGGCGGCAGCCTGATCCGTCCCGAAGCGACCGGCTACGGCGCGGTCTACTTCGCCGCCGAGATGCTGGCGACGCGCGGCGAGGAGATTGCGGGCAAGGTGGCCGCGGTCAGCGCCTCCGGCAACGTCGCCCAGTACACAATCGAGAAACTCATCCAACTCGGCGCGAAGGTCATCACCGTCTCCGATTCCACCGGCGCCGTGGTGGACGAAGAGGGCATTGACGAAGAGAAACTGGCCTTCATCATGGACCTGAAGAACGTGCGCCGCGGACGCATCCGAGAGTACGCCGAGAAATACCCCAGCGCCGTGTACTACGATGGCAAGAGCATCTGGGACGTCATCAAAGAGCAAGGGATCAAAGTGGATCTGGCCTTCCCATCCGCCACCCAGAACGAAATCAACGGCGAACATGCCCAGGCGCTGGTAGACAACGGTTGCTTCTGCGTCACCGAAGGCGCCAACATGCCCTCCACGCTGGATGCCATCAAAGTCTACCAGGAACACGGTATCCTCTACGGGCCGGCAAAGGCGGCCAACGCGGGCGGTGTGGCGGTCTCCGGCCTGGAGATGTCCCAGAACAGCCTGCGTTTGTCCTGGACGCGCGAAGAGGTGGATCAGCGTCTACACAATATCATGAAGAGCATCCATCGCGCCTCACTGGAGGCCGCCGAAGCCTACGGCCACCCGGGAGATTACCTCACGGGCGCCAACATCGCGGGCTTCATCAAAGTCGCCAAAGCCATGCTGGCATACGGTATCGTCTGAGGCGCGAAAAGAATATCCGAGGGCGGGAGGTGTTTGTCGCGCCGGCGCGTGGACAACACCCCCGCCTTCCTCTTCTATCTTTCGAACTACGTTAGCGCTCTTTCGCACCCTAGTGCCCGTGCGTGAAGTGCATTTATCGTGTGAGGTGCAGGCGTGCAACTGGATCAGGGTATTGCAGATCAAATGCTCGAACAGGCCGTCGCGGAATGCGCGCGGATGCATTTCGCGGGGGATATCCGCCGCGCGCGGCGTGCCATCTCCCAGGGACAATGTGAACACTGCAAATGCGTCGCCGATAGCCTGGTGCGTCAAATTGCCGAGTACCTGGGACAGGTAGATAGCACTGTGCGCGCCGTCTACCAGTACGAACCGGCCGGCGAACCCCAGCGTTCAGGCAAAACACCTGAACACACAGGCATTCACTTCGTCCTGTGGGTAGAGCGCAAATCCGCCGCCCTGCATGCCCTGGTCGAGACATTCGAGACCATGCTCGCCAGAGGACAACGCGAACTGGGCTGTGCGCAGGCGTCCCCGCAATGCTACATGCTGGATATGCTCATGATAGATGACCGCGACGTACGTGAGCATCGCGGCCTGGGGCTGCTGGCAGACTACCGTATCCTGCGCGCGCGCCCCGTCTGGCAACGACCTGAACACCCCGAACCTCCCCCTCCTCCAAAAACAGCCGCCTCACCATCACGACCACATCCCATCCTACCCGAAACGTTCGATCCTGACCTGATCCCCGAATCCCGGCTCATCGAGCACGCTCTGGCGATTGAGCGCATGCCCCCCGAGGACCGCGCCGAACTGGAACACCGCCTGACCGAACTCAAGGTGACGCTGATCCGCCGCATGATCAGCGATCAACTGACCTACATCAACGTCGCCAAAAAATGGTTCAGCGTGGCCGACCTGGCCGAAATCCTGCGCAGAAGGCTGGGGTTCGGGCGCATTGGGGGAAAAGCCGCCGGTGTGCTCCTCGCCGCTCGAATCCTGGATCAGGTCGCGGACGAGCGCCTGAAAGCATGCATCCACGTCCCCGAATCGTTCTTCCTGGGATCCGATTTGATGTACATCTTCATGGCGATGAACGGCCTGATGTACTGGAACGACCAGAAGTACAAACCGGAAGACCGCATTCGGGATGAGTACCCACAAATCCAGGAGGAGTTCGCTGCCGGGGAGTTCCCACCGGAAATCGTCGTCGAGTTGCGCGCTCTGCTGGAAGAGATCGGGCCACACCCACTGATCGTGCGCTCCTCCAGTCAGTTGGAGGACAGTTTGGGGACCTCCCTCGCCGGAAAATACAACTCCTACTTCTGCCCCAATCAGGGCACTCCCGAAGAAAACCTGAAAGCGCTCACGAGAGCCATCGCACTCACCTACGCCAGCACGTTCAGACCCGATGCGCTCCTCTACCGCCGCCAGCACGGCCTGCACGATTACGACGAGCGCATGGCGATATTAATCCAGGTCGTCCAGGGAGAACGGTGGGGACGTTACTACCTGCCCTTCGCTGCAGGCGTGGCCTTCAGTCACAATCTCTACCGCTGGGCACCGCAAATTCGTCGCGAGGACGGCTTCGTCCGTCTCGTCTGGGGGTTGGGGACGCGCGCCGTGGAACGCGTCGGGGACGATTACCCCCGGCTGGTCGCCCTCAGTCACCCCACCCTTCAACCCGACGACTCGCCGGAAGCCATCCGCCACTACTCGCAACAATACGTGGACGTGATTGATTTGGAGGAGAACGCCGTCAAGACGTTGCCCATTCGCGAGGTATTGACCCCCCAATACCCCCCTCTGCGCTTCATGGTCCAACTCGAACGGGACGGTTACCTCAGCACGCCGCGCAGCCGCGTGCTGGAATCCGACCTCCCCAATCTGGTCATCACCTTCGATACTCTGCTGCGAAAAACCGATTTCCCCAAGAACTTGCGGGAGATTCTTCACATCCTGGAACGCCACTTCCGATCCGCCGTGGACGTAGAGTTCACCGCTCACATTACAGACCCCACCGCCGCCCGTCCGGACGTTCAGATTTCCATCCTGCAATGCCGTTCTCTGCCCAGCCTGCAAAGCGCATATCAGGCCACACTGCCGGAGGATCTTCCCGAAGAAGACGTTATCTTTTCCTCTCGCTTCCTGGTGCCGCGCGGTTACCTGGCGAATATCCGCTACGTGATTTTCGTGCCGCCGGAAAAATACTTCGCCTTACCCAACGCGGCAAGGCGCAATCAAATAGGCCGTATCATCGCCCGCCTGAACACCTCCCTGGACGAAAAGACCTTCATCTGCATCGGCCCTGGGCGCTGGGGGACGAGAAACGTAGACCTGGGTGTGTACGTGGGGTATGCCGATATCTGCAATGCAGGCGCGCTCGTGGAACTCTCGGGCCAGGATGTCGGCCCGACGCCAGAACCTTCCATAGGAACCCACTTCTTCCAGGACCTGTTGGAAGCCCACATCTATCCCATCGCCGTCAACCTGGACAAAGAAGAGACCATCTTCAACCGCCGCTTCTTCTACGAGACTCCGAATCGCTTGAAAGACTGGATGGAAGTGGATGGCGAACTGGCCGAAAGCCTGCGCCTGATCGAGGTCGCCGCGTTCCGCCCCGGTCATCACCTGGAAATCATCATGGACGATGAAACGGGGCAGACGGTTGCCTTCCTGAAAGCCGACAGCCCCTCCTCAACGGGCTAGATGGAATCGCCCGACGGCTTCAGACTCGCGAATCGAGCGAGAGGGGGATGAATGACAGCGTTACTTTGGAGTTACCTCCCTCTTGTGGACACATTGAAGCTTAGGGAGTGATGGAATTGAAGGCTACCTCACCAGCCAGATGAGTCAATACAGCAGTCGCTCCCGCAGGGACTGCCGTATTACGTTTTCTCTCATTCGTCCCCCTCACCACTCTCTTGCGCCGGGCAATTCGAGGCGCTCGATGAGCAGGATGCCCGCCGTGGTCACGGCCATCAGGATGGTGGCCATGGCCATCGCCTGTCCGTAGTTCAGGCCGCCGGGCTGAGAGAGGAAGCGGTAGATGGCAATCGGGATGGTGGGGTATTCCGGGCGCGTGAGCAACGCCGTGGCGCCGAATTCGCCCAGCGAGATGGTAAAAGCGAAAGTGGAGGCGGCCAGCGCCGCCCGCGAGACGATAGGCCAGTCCACGGTCAACCAGACCCGCCAGGGCGAGGCGCCCAGCGAGGCCGCGGCCTGACGCAGTCGCTCCGGGATGGAGGCCAGCGCCGGTTGCAGGGCGCGGATGACGAAGGGCAACGCGACCATGGTATGCGCCAGCGGGACGAGATAGGGCGAGGCGATCAGGCGCAACGGCGGACGGTTGAAGGCCAGGATGAACCCCATCCCCAGCGTGACCGCCGAGGCCCCCAGCGGGAGAATCAGCAGCGGATCGAGCGCCTTCTCCAGAGACCCCGGTCGCGCCAGGGCGGAGGCCGCCGGAAAGCCGAGCGCCAGGGAGAGCGCCACGGTGAAGAGGGCGTATCCCAGGGAGTTCGCCGCGGCGCGAATGGGCGGGACGTAGAAGAGCGAGCCGCGCCGGTTGATGAAGAGTTCGGTGTAATAGTCGGTCGTCAGGCCGTAGGCGACTTCGCCGCGTTCCCCGCGCGCCGCCTCCAGGCGCGCCACCGAGCGCAACGGGAGCGCCAGCATGGGCAGGATGAAGAACATCAGCAGGAGACCCGTCATACCCCAGGTGAAGAGACGCGCCGCGAGCGTGCGGGGGCGTCGTGCCGCGCGACGACGGGGAGCAGTCTGCACGGCGGCGCGACGGACGGCGCGCGTATAGAGGGCGGCGAAGGCCAGCGTGCAGAGCAACTGGATCAACGAGAGGAGCGCGGCCAGCGGCAGGTTAAGCAGGTGCAGCGCCTGGACGTAGATCTCCACCTCCAACGTGGCGAAGCCGGGACCGCCGAGCAACAGGATGACGCCGAAACTGGTGAAATCGAAGAGGAAGACGAGCAACCCCGCCGCCAAAAGGGACGGTCGCAGCAAGGGGAGGGTCACGTGCCACCAGAGTCGCCGCGCATCGGCGCCCAGGGTGCGCGCCGCGGCCTCCAGGCGCGGGTCGAGGTGACTCAGCGCGGCGCCCACGATGCGGATGACGATGGTCGTGTTGTAGAAGACGTGCGCCGTCAGGATGGCGCCCAGCGTGCCCACGAAGGGGATCGGCGGGGTCTCCAGGGCAAGGAGACGCATCAGCCCCAGGTTGACCCAGCCGCGCGGCCCGAGCAGCGCGTTGAACCCCGCCGCGACGACCACCGTCGGCAGCATGAAGGGCACGGCGGTCAGGGCGCGCAGCAGGGATTTGCCGGGGAACTCGAAGCGGGCGAAGAGCCACGCCGCGGGGAGGCCGATCAGGAAGGTCAGCGCGGTGGAGAGCAGCGCCTGATAAAGCGTGAACCCGAGCGCATCGGCGGCCAGGCGCAGGTTCGGCGCGGTGAGGGCGGAAAGATCGAGGCTGAGCGCCAGAATGCGCGCCAGGGGATAGAAAAAGAAGAGCGCCAGGAACGTCAGCGGCGCGAACCAGAGGAGGAGACGGCGGAGGGGGTTGGGCATGGGAGAGGCCCCCTCACCCTACCCC
>RFJH01000309.1 GCA_003694975.1 Anaerolineae bacterium
AAAGACCTGCGCGCCCTCGTCCCTCATCTTCAAAGGCTCTACAACGAGACGCTGGCCAGCAGCGAGGGAAATGTTCCGATTAGCGAGGAGGAAGCCAACGCCCTGGCGAACCAACTCCTGTGGTTCGCCGACCCCAACCTGGTCAAAGTGGTGATGAAGGGCGACCAGCCTGTCGGCTTTTTGCTGGCCTATCCCGATATCTCTGCTGCCCTACAAAGGACGCGCGGGCGGCTCTTCCCCTTCGGATGGCTCACCCTCCTGCGCGAGATTAAACGCACCGAGTGGCTCAACATTAACGGAGCCGGTCTGATCCCCGAATATCGTGGCCTGGGCGGAACGGCTATCCTCTTCAGCGAAATCTACAAATCGGCCACCGAGAGCGGTCAATTCCGCCACGCCGAACTGGTACAGATTGACACCCAAAACGCGAACATGCAACGCGAGATGGAGAACTTCGGTGTGGACTTTTACAAAATGCACCGCCTATACGAGCGCCCACTGTAACAAAGACCTCATGGGCATTTCACGCCCACAGAGCAGAATCGTCAATATGATATAATCTTGACACACGCCCCCTATTCCGTCCCGCCCAAGCAGATGCCCTAGAAGGAGAAGTTTGCATGTCTGGACATTCGAAGTGGTCCACCATCAAGCGTAAAAAGGGGATGCTGGATGCCAGGCGTGGCGCACTTTTCACCCGCCTGGCGCGCGAGATCACCATCGCGGCCCGTGATGGCGGCGGCGACCCGGATGTCAACTTCCGCCTCCGCCTGGCCATCGAGCGTGCTCGCGCCGAGAACATGCCCAAAGAAAACATCGAACGCGCCATCAAACGCGGCACCGGTGAAGACAAAGAGGGCGGCGCGCTGGAAGAAGTAATGTACGAAGGCTACGCCCCTCACGGCGTAGCACTGATGATTGAGTGCGTCACCGACAACCGTAACCGCACCGTGGCAGAGATACGCCACGTGCTCACCCGCGCCGGAGGCAGCCTCGGCGAAGTGGGCTCGGTCTCCTGGCAATTCGATCGCGCCGCCTACTTCGCCTTCCCATCCAGCGCCATGGACTACGACTCCGCCTTTGAACTGGCCGTCGAAGCCGGCGCGGATGACGTCACCGAGGACGAGGGCGTCATCGAAATCATCGCGCCAGTGGAAGCCTTCAAAGAAATCGCCGACCGCCTGCACGCGGCCAACGTTCAACCCGACGAGGCTGGCCTGCGAATGATTCCCAAACAGGAAATCGAACTTAGCACCGACGAGACTTTGCAAGTCATGCGCGTCATCGAGAGCCTCGAGGAGTTGGACGACGTGCAGCGCGTCTACTCCAACCTGAAGGTCTCCGACGAGGCACTGGCTGCCATCGAAGCCGCCTGATGACGCTCGTACTGGGCATTGACCCTGGAACGGCGACCACCGGCTACGGCCTGGTTCGCCTTCGCGAGGACGACAGCCTGGAAGCGGTCACCTTTGGCGTCATCCAGACCTCGCCCAGAACGCCTGCCCATCAGCGGCTGCTGCAACTATATCAAGACCTGAAGGCAATCCTCCTTCTCCATCGCCCGCAAAGTTGTGCGGTGGAGAAATTGTTTTTCCAGCGCAACATCACCACCGCCATCGCCGTTGGCCAGGCGCGAGGCGTCATCCTGCTGGCGCTCGCCGAAGCCGGCGTGGAGGTAGCCGAATACACGCCCAACGAAATCAAACAAGCCGTCGCAGGCTATGGTAGCGCCCGCAAGCGACAGATGCAGGACATGGTGCGCGTGCTCCTCGGCTTGCCGGAGATTCCTCAACCCGATGATGCTGCCGACGCCCTGGCCGTCGCCATCACCCACCTGCACACGCGACGCTTTGACAAAAAACTGGAGAAACCATGATCGCGACACTGCAAGGTGAGATCGCCCACGTGGTGGAAAACGCCCTGATCATCGAAATCGGCGGTGTGGGGTTGCGCGTTCATGTCCCCGCTCCGCTGCGTGAACGTGCCCGCCCGGGCGAGAGGATACGTCTTCATACTCACCTTGTCGTACGCGAAAACGAACTCGCCCTCTATGGCTTTGAAACGCAGGCCGAACGCGACCTGTTCATCGCCCTCCTTGGCGTAAACGGCGTGGGGCCGCGCCTGGCCCTGGCCATCCTCTCCGCCTTAACAACGGACGCCGTGACGCGCGCCGTCTTCAACGAGGAACCGGAAATCCTGAGCCGTGTCCCGGGTGTGGGCAAAAAGACCGCCCAGCGCATCATCCTTCACCTGCGCGACCGTCTGAAGCCCGGCGAAGCCCTGCAAGCCGTCGCGACCATGAGCGACGCCGATTCCGAAGTCCTGGCCGCGCTGACCGCCCTGGGTTACAGCGTGGTCGAAGCGCAGACGGCCATCCAGTCCCTGCCGCCTGATGCTCCAGAAGACGTGGAGGAGCGATTGCGCCTGGCCCTGGGATACTTCACGAGCACATAAACGGAGCGTCGGGGGACGCAATTTCTTTACAGGAGTCACTTCATGCTTGACGCACACATCACCTTCATTGGCCCGGGCGTGATGGCCGAGGCCATGATCGCCGGTTTACTGAGGCAAGGCATTGCCAAACCCAAACGCATCACCGCATCCGGCCCGCGCGCCGCGCGCGGCGAAGAACTGCACCGCAAATACGGCATCCGAACGACCACCGATAACGCAGAGGCGGCAGCAAAAGCCGATGTGTTGGTCCTCTCGGTCAAACCGCAGCGATTGAGCGCCGTCCTGCAAGGGCTGAAGACCATCCCACCTCACGCGTTGGTGCTCTCCATTGTCGCCGGCGCGCCCATCGAGAAAATCCGCACCGCCCTTCAACACGAGGCCGTGGTACGCTCCATGCCAAACACTCCCGGCCAGATCGGCGCAGGCATCACCGTCTGGACAGCGTCCAAAGGCACCAGCGAAGCGCAAAAAGAGACCGCGCGTGCCATCCTGCGCGCTCTGGGCGAGGAAATTTTCGTAGAGGAAGAATACTACCTGGACATGGCCACCGCCCTCTCGGGCACCGGGCCGGCCTACGTTTACCTGTTCATGGAAGCCCTCATTGACGCGGGAGTGCACATGGGATTCCCGCGCCGCATCGCCGAACAACTGGTCATCCAGACCATCAAAGGTTCGGTCGCCTACTACGAGAACGCCGGACGCCACCCGGCCACGCTGCGCAATCAGGTCACTTCGCCGGGAGGCACCTCCGCCGAAGCCCTTTACTATCTGGACAAAGCGGGGTTCCGTACGGCGATCTCACGCGCCGTCTGGGCCGCCTACCAGCGCTCCCTCGAACTCGGGAAAGAACAGGCTGTTCACATCCCTAACGACCGTTGACCATCCTCATGTCTCTGCGCGTCATCTCCGGCTCGGCCAAAGGCCGAAAACTGAAATCCGTGCCCGGCGACACGACTCGCCCCATCACCGACCGCGTCAAGGAGGC